>JAADFU010000063.1 GCA_013152715.1 Calditrichota bacterium | reverse complement strand
ATTGGCGCATAACACATATTTGTCCTTAAAAGTCCCTCCAAAGGCGGGTCTGCGACAAGAGAAAAAAGTGTCCTTGTTCGAAAAAGTGTGTGAATTTCGAAAAAAAGTTCTTTGACCAACGCATTTTTAGCATCTGACTTGGATTTCGGGAAACGGTTTTGACAGATTTTATTGTCTGCCCTTCAAACGCTTATCGGAGGTAGCTTTCACCAAAATTAAATTCAAATAAATTCATTTAAATATAATTTTGGATTCCCCGTGCTTCAACTACTTTTTTGACAATTTCTCATTGCGCTTAACTCTAACTGAGGGGGTTCAAAGATTACTAACGGTTACAAAAAATACTTGTATCATTTTACAAACGGTGCAAAATGAATAATATCAGCATTTCAAAAATAAGCAGAAATCTCTCAACGCTACTTGTGCTTTTTTTTTACTTCTGCTTTGTGTCTGCGCCACGACTACGAATGTTTCCAAAAGGATTCACAAATTCTGCCCGAGAAAATTAACAATACCGGCAAATCTTTCAATGATTACCTTGCTGAAAATTAGAAATTAGCTTTGGAGAAGAATAATGTAACTGTTGACTTTTTCACTTATTCCGGCGTGGAGTTGGATGAATCTGAAGTCAAAATAGATGAATTGATTAAAATATTTTCACCGGATATTGTTTTAACTTTTCAAGAGGCGGGCGTGTTGCTCGATAGATTGTACAGTCGGGCTTTTGTTGCAGGTGTTCTGTTAGATTCAAACATCTTTGACGCTGAAACGCAAAAAAGAATTTGGCAAGCAAATATCGAATGAGACTTCAGGGACGGGAATGACATTATCGCAAAATCCATAACCAAAAAGCTCATGGCGAAATTACAAGAGGACGGGATTTTAAAAAAATTCTGAAATTTAAGAATCTTAAAGCGGTTACGAACATCTTTTAACATATAGTCGCGGTTTTCATTTCCATCATCAAATATTGGAGGTCAAAATGACTGTAGCAAAAGTAACAGAAATCACCGCATCCTCAACAAAAAGTTTTGAAGATGCCATCCGCACCGGCGTCGAGCGCGCGAACAAAACGCTGAAAAACGTTCAGGGCGCCTGGATCAAAGAACAGAAAGTGAAAGTCGAAGACGGAAAAATTAAAGAATTCCGCGTCACGATGAAAGTCACCTTCGTGTTGACTGACTGATCTATTTTGGCGAAAAACTTCGCTGGGGAGCAAAATTTGCAGCCCGTCCGTTCAACGACCGGCTGCGAATTCTTTTTATTTTCCCCATTGGAAAAATATCAAAGCAACGGACAAACATTTTAACCATGCGGACAAAAATCATTTTTCTCATCGCGGTAATCTTTTTAGCGATAGCCACGACTTCGCCGGCGCAACGGCGAATCAAGCGCAGGGGCAAGGCGGAAATCATCGGCAGAATAAATTTTGAAAATCACAAAATCGACAACAACTATTCGCCGTTCGATCTGCAATCCGATTTTGGCACCATGCTTTCTCTGGGCACATTTTTCCCGTCAGCGCGCGTGAAAATTGTGGACACCAAGAGCGAGCACGGCAAAGTCATTCGCGTCAAATATCCCAAAGGCAGCCTGCGTTCCATGGCATCGGGCGCTTCCTGGGAGTGGAAAAATTTTGGCAAACACGAAGATTTGTACCTGAGCTTTTGGGTGAAATTTGCGCCGGATTTCGTGTTTCGCGCCGGAGGAAAATTGCACGGCCTCTGCGGCGGAAAGTGCAACACCGGCGGAGACAAACCCAACGGCCACGACGGCTGGAGCAGCCGCATTCACTGGGGACCTGGGAACACACTCAAAAATTACGTCTACCACAAAGATCAGCCCGGCAAATACGGACAGGTGCTTTTCTGGACGCACCGCCCGAAAACGGTCACGTTAAAAAAGGGGAAATTTGACAAAAAAATTGTCGAGAAAAATCGCGTCAAAATCAAACCCGGCGTGTGGTACCACGTCGCCACGCGCGTCAAGGTCAACCACATCGGCAACAGCGACGGCGTTGTCCAATCGTGGCTCAACGGCGAACTGGTGCTGGATGTGCGCGGTCTTGAATTTCGCGACAAAACTTGCAAAAAAAATGATCTGCTCATCGACACGATGTATTTTTCGACTTTCTTCGGCGGCAACTCGGAGAAATACAAACCCGTGAAAGACGAATACATCTTTTTTGATGATTTTGTGCTGTCGAAAAAACTGTATGTCCCGGAGATATTTGTTCACAGATGACAGCCACAAAGCTCAAACCATTTTTCAAAATTCCAACAAAAAAGCCCGATGGATTTCTCGGGCTTTAACATCAATAGTCAACAGCAGCCTGGCTTAAACTTCTGCAATGTCTTTCTTCATTTTCATTCGCTGCGATATCCGATTCGATGGAACGGATTGACCAAACTGGTGGCGATGTTCATCATGTGACCGGCGACGCGCTTCAGATAGCGCATGTACAAAGCAAATGCCACTGCGTCATTAGGTTTGAAATCCAAATCTTCAGATTTCAGAAGAGTCATGTTAATGCGATCGCATTGTTTTTTCACTTTCCAGAGTTCGTTGAGCAAAATTTTGGCGGGCGCGACTTCTCCGTCCTGAAAAGCCTGAATCAAAACACCAAAGTTCCGCGAAATAATTTCTTCAATGGATTTTACTTCTTCTTCCCACTTTTTCACTTCCAACCGCCCGGGATGATTTTGCGCCAAATCCACGATATTTTTCGTGTAATCTCCGATGCGCTCAATGTCGATGACAATGCTTATTAAAATCAAGCCCGGATTTAAATCGGACACATCGCTGACCGCCAGATGGGTCAAAACTTTTTTGCGGACGTCCCGCTCGTATTCATTTATTTTTACATCTTTCTCTTCAATATTAAGCGACAATTCTCCGGTGTCAGATTCGCGCAAGGATTTCACCGATTCGGTGAACATCTCCCCATCGTCGCGGAGCATCTCCAGCGATGCGTCCATGGCTTCTTCAATCAGATTTTTTCTGCGAAACAATTGCTGCAACTCTTTTAACATAGGCTCACCTCAAAAAGAATATGATTAAAAACGGTATCAGAAAGAAAACTATCAAAATATAAAAAACAGGGTATAACTTGCTTTTCAGTGTTAATTTTGCCATGGTTCTCGCCAGTTTGATGGGGACAAACTGGAACGGAAAAATCATTATTGTACCGAAAACATTGAACAACAAATGGGCAAATGCCACCGTTACCGCTGCGATATTGGCTGTCGCCAGCGACGCCAAAATCGCCGTCACTGTGGTGCCGATATTCGCGCCCAGCGTGTAGGGGAAAATCTGCTCCAGCGTCAAAATTCCCGCGCCGACCAGCGGCACAATCAATGAGGTCGTAATCGAACTGCTCTGCACGATGGAAGTCAAAATCAAGCCAAATAACAGGCTGATAAGCGCGTTCCTGAAAATCACTTTATCGAAGAAAACTTCCACCCTGCCGATGATCAATTTTTTGACGACTTTTGTGATGTAACGCAATGAAATGAATAACAAAATGAGTGCGAGGACGAGGAGAATTATGCCATTGTCTCCCGACAAATGAGAAACCTCGTGCACCACAGGTTTAGTAACCAGCTTGATCGGACTAATCGCCTCCAGACCGCCGGCATGTTGAAATGCATCTGCTAAAAATCGGGCGGAGTGTCCAAGAAAATCTGTAAAATATTGCAGAGGGAATAAAATCAAAACGGCCATGATATTAAAAAAATCATGCACAATCGCGCTGGAGAAAGCGCGTTCAAATTCTTCGCTGATAGAAATATGGCCGAGGGAAACGATGGTGTTAGTGACCGAAGTCCCGATGTTCGCGCCCATGATGATGGGAATGGCGTTGGAAATCGAAAGCGCGCCGACGCCAACCATGCCGACAACAATCGACGTCGTTGTCGAAGAACTCTGGATGACACTCGTCGCTAAAATTCCAATCACAAGTCCCACCAGCGGATTAGACGTCGTGCTCAGCAATTGCTCGGCAAAACCTTTGCCGAACAATTTGAACGAAGCCCCCAACATGGTGATGCTGAGAATGAAAATATAAAGAAGAACAAAAAGGAAAAAAACCTGGCCAATTCTTTCAACTATCCGGCGGAAAGGTTTTCCGTCAGATTTTCGAAGATATTCAATGAACCGGCTGCGCTTGCGGTTGTTAATAAAGCCTTTTTCATTTTGATCCATTTGCGTCCTCGTTGATGAACATTAGCGCTCAAAAAAATATTCACAAATATCAATGTGATGAAAATCACAAAATATTAAGCGAGGGCAAAATACGAAAAAAACTTTACAAATTCAACACCTTTCTGATTTTTTTCTGAAAATGAACTCATAAATTTGGGAAGCAGGGCGCTTTTTTTTATGCAGCAAAATGCTTAAAAAAAACCGGGTATTACTTCCGGGAATACCCGGCTAATGAATATTTTTCACCTGTAACATAGAATGAAAAATATCTGAACAACACGCGTCAAAATAAAGTTGTTGACAAATAAGCTAAATTGTAAACTTGTTCCGCCACTCGCTCGACTTTTACCAGGACACTCAGAAACAATAAGCTTTGCCTCGTCCGCGCCTTACCGGATTTAATGCGATCTACTTGATTCCGGTCGAGCTCGTGGACGTTTGCTTTGAGATCTTTTAATTTTTGTGCAATATGATCCACTTTGGCTGTTTGTTTTTTCTCGATAATTTCATGTGCGTCATTCACAAAACTTCTAAAAACTTCATTCATCTCTTTGAGTTCTGCTGCCTGTTCTTCATCCGGTGGGCGATGATGATTTTCGACGTGCGAGAGACTATTTCTTGTGAGCGACGTCAGATTCGCAGATATCACTTGGAGCGCGCCCATTATTCTGGCGTAATCTGTTTTGGTCGCCCTGCCTTCACCAACATTATTTTTCAGACATTGAAAAATGTCCCCAACGATGGAGTCATAATCTGCTTCTATTAATTGAGCCTGCTTCCTGGCATTTTTTAGTTGTCTTCTGTTGTTGCTAATCAATCCATTGTAACAGCTAGCGATCGTTTGCGTGGCAGTCTGAATATATTCATTCAATCTGCTTACAAGCTTGTCCGGCGTAATCGTGCCGTTTGTTCGATAGGCAATTTCGCCCTGACGCCGTTCATATTCTTCTTCTCGTTCGCGATGAACTTTTGTAGAACGATACATAAAATAAAAACCAAAGCCAATAAGCAAAATGATCGCCGGCAATTTCACGTAATAAATGAAAATTGAAAAAGCAAAACACGTAGTGAACGCAATGAACGCTGTCACAAACCAGCCGCCGAGAACAGTAAGAACGCCATTTACTCGATAAACCGCGCTGTCCCTTCCCCAGGACTTATCCGCAAATGACGTGGACATTGCCACCATAAAAGTCACAAAAGTAGTGGAAAGCGGTAATTTCAGCGCTGTGCCGAATGAAACGAGAGCTGTCGCAACCATCAAATTTACTGAGGCACGCAACAGGTCGAACGCCGGCAATTCTCCGTCTTCAGCAGGTGCTGGTTTAAATTGCGCCGGATTGATGCGCCTACTGATTGCCTGTAGCGAGCTATTCGGGATAATTTTTTTCATCAAATCACCCGTCGCAATGGCGATGCCGACAATTCCTCTTGCCAGGCCCGATGATTCAAATCTTTCGACGCCCTCATCCTGACGGCCCAGGTTCACTTCGGTTTTTGTGACAGATCTGGCCTTGCGTGATTTCCAGAGAGTTACCACCATAATCAAGCCGGCAAAAAGCAGAATCAACGTGTTGGCGCGCACAGGATTTTTTAGCGCCTCCATAGTAATTGTCATGGGATCTGCGTGCGCAGCAACGCCAATCTGGTAGGCGCTCAATGCTCCTAACGGCGCGCCGATGAAGTTCACCAAATCATTGGCGGCAAATGCCAGCGCAAGAGACAAAGTGCCGATTAACACCATTAGTTTCAACGCATTAACTTTGGTAAATGAAATTATAAATTGCCAGAATATCGTCCAGAAAACCAGACTGATCAAAAAGAATTCTTTCAAATGCATCATCATCCACATTTTGGCTTCGGGCGTCACCAGCGAAGAACCTTTCCCGCCTTTGAGAAAGATAAAGAAGCCAATGATAGTCAGAGTCATTCCCGAAAAAATTCCGCCAAAACGCTTGAATTGTTTTTCATAATTAAAAGTAAAAATGAGACGCGTGAAAAATTGAATAATGGAGCCAAAAATAAAAGCAAAAACGACCGAAAGACCGATGCCGGCAATAATCGTGATGACATTTTTGGTGTTAATGAAAGCAAAGACATTTTCTAATCGATCGCCGCTTTTTATTATTTTTATTAAAGCGATGGCAAATGCGCCGCCAAAAATTTCAAAAACAATGGAGACCGTTGTTGATGTGGGTAATGAAAAAGTATTGTAAAGATCAAGGAGCAAAATATCAGTCAACATCACTGCCAGAAAGATTATCATTACCTCATGCATCACATAATATTCCGGATTGAAAATTCCCTTTCTGGCAACCTCCATCATGCCGCTGGAGAAAGTCGTACCAATCAAAACGCCAACAGCCGCTACGGCTAAAATTGTGCTTCGTTTAGCTACTTTTGAGCCGATGGCAGAATTTAAAAAATTTACCGCATCATTGGAAACTCCCACGACAAGGTCGGCTATGGCGGTAGCGAATAAGATTACAAGAATGAATACATAAAATTCCACAAGTTTTCTCCTTTATTAAATTACCATTCGAGACGATAATTCAAGATACTGAGCAATGTCAAATGAGTAAAAAGTATGATGCTCCTTTCATTAACGCCGCCCAAATTAGAAATTTTATGTTACATCCATGTTACAGCGTGAAAAAAATGGCGCATGGTGAGCGAATGTGATCAGCGCCATTTGTGGCTCCGGAAAATTGAAGATAAAAAAACCGACAGAGCGCGGCAGACAGATCGCCGCGGTTATTTTTTCTCCAAAAATTTAATTTGAAGCGCTTCACAGCTAATCAATTCTTTTCAACTCAAAATAAAAACAACTTCCCTTTCCCGGTTCGCTCTCGACAAAAATCCGGCTGCCATGCCGTTCAATGATGTGTTTCACAATTGCCAATCCGAGTCCTGTCCCGCCGATTTTTCGCGAACGGGCTTTGTCCACGCAGTAGAATCGCTGAAAAATTCTCAGGTGATATTTGGGCTCGATGCCAATTCCCGTATCCCAGACTGCAATTCGCACCGATTCTTTTTTCCCCGGCGAAACGCTCACCGTCACTTCGCCATTTTGCGGCGTGTATTTTATCGCGTTATCCACCAAATTTTCCATTACCGTGTGTATCAATTCCCGGTCAGCGCGCGCCACGATCGCATCGTTGAAAATATCTTTTGTGAGTTTGATTTGTTTCTGTTCCGCTTTCTGGGCAAATTCTTCAAGAACCGAATCAATAATTTCAGTCAACTGAACTTCGCCTTCATCCATCGGCATATCATGTTCGAGACGCGACAACTTCAATAAATCAGAAACCAGATACTCCAGACGCTGCGCCTGATCGAGGATGCGATTGACAAAATGAATGGCATTTTCTCTGGAATTTAGCGCCCCTTCTTTCAAAGTTTCCGCGTAACCGATGATTGCGGTTAATGGCGTTTTCAGTTCATGAGAGGCGCTGGCAACAAAATTTTTGCGAATGGCTTCCAACTGTTTCAAATCAGAAATATCCTGCAATTGTACTAAGGCGCCACTTTCGTCGTCACCGGCAAATTGGAACGCGCCAACCTGATAGCGAATAAACCTCTTCGTCCCCTTTTTATTAAGACTGAATTCGCCTTTTTTCTGACATCTTTCTTCAATGCTGCAAACCACATCTTCGTGCACGGGTTTGAAAAGGTTGAACTGATCAATTTTTTTGCCAATGATGTTTTCCTGACTCATTTCCAGCATCTCCATCAGCGCCGCATTAGCGTGGATAATTTTACCCCGGCGGTCAATCGCCAAAATACCTGTGTTCAACTGGGTCAAGATGTTTGCTAATTTGTGTCGTTCGTGGGAAATTTGCTGAATTTGCGTTTTCAGGCGCAAAGTGAGATCATTCAAAATTTGACTCAACACACCGACTTCGTCGCGACTGCTGATGGGGAATGTGCGTTCCAGATCACCGTCGACAATGCGTTGAGCAGTTCGCACAATGCTGAGAATGGGGTGAGTGACGACAGAACCAAGATAAAACGCCGCAATGGAAAGAATGAGCAAACCGACGATGTTCGCAGCGACCATGTATTGCAAAATCTTCGCCATTGACGCTTCAAAGCGTTGGGCGTAATAGGCGAAACGAAAAAATCCTAAATTTTCTCCTTTGAAATCAATTTTGATTGCTGAATAGAAAAGTTTCCGTTTCACCGTCGCACTGGTGCGGTAGCTCTGGCCCCAGCCGTTCAAAATCGCTTGCTGCACTTCAGGTCTCCGGAGATGATTGTCCATTGCCGGAATCCGAGAGCGCGGCACATCAGAATCGGTCAGAACTTTGCCTTCGTTGTCGATGATTGTGACGCGTGAATTGACGACTTTTTTCAATTGATAAGCCAAATCCCAGAGTTCATCGTTTCCCGGTGACATTTCCAGCGGCAATTTCTGCTCCAAAATGATTTTTGCCAGATTTGCCTTCATGTGGATTTCATCAAAAGTTTGCCGGAAAAGGTAGCTGCGGATGCCTACGAACAAAAAGATGTCGAAAATCACAAATCCGATGACCGACACAATTAATACAACAAACACAAAATTCCAGCGATATTTTTTAAACATGCTTGATTCTCAATTTTTGTAAAAAAATCAAACGGTGGGAAGAATTGGCTTCAATCCGGATATTGTTTCATCCGATAACCGAAACCTTTGACGGTTTCTACGACGGCAGCCCAATTCCCCAACTTTTTCCGCAGTCGCCTGACGTGGACGTCCACAGTGCGCTGATCGCCGTAATAGTCAAAACCCCAGACTTTGTCCAACAACTGGTCGCGCGACAACACTCGTCCCTTTGCTTCAATTAGCGCCTTGAGCAGCAAAAACTCTTTGGGAGTCAATTCCAGATCTTTGTCATCCGCCGTAACCTGATGTTTGGAAAAATTTACCGTTAACCCGTTAGTCCGGAAAATCTTATCTTCATCGCGAAGATGTCTCCGCAGCAGCGCTTTCACCCGTGCGGTCACTTCTTTGGGGCGAAAAGGTTTGGTGATATAATCATCTGCGCCTTGCTCAAGCCCGTGCAAAATATCCATTTCTTCGGAGCGGGCAGTGATCATAATAATGGGCAAATTCTGGCAAACGGAATCTTGGCGAACAGTTCGGCTAAATTCCAACCCATTCAAGCCGGGCAACATGAGATCGAGCAAAACTAACGCTGGCGGTTCGCTGAGACAGGCATCGAGCGCCTTCTTTCCATCGTGAAAAACGACCGATTCAAAACCTTCCAGGTCCAAATTGTATTTCAGAATATCGCAAATATCCGGATCGTCTTCGACGATCATGATTTTGGCAGACATGCTTTTCCTCGCCTAAATTGTTAGTTCGCTGCGTTGACAAATGTTTCGAGAAATGTAGTTCACCCCAAAAATGGGTGGCATCTTTTAAATAAAAACCTATCTGATAATCAATTCTCAAATTTCAAAATACATTTTTCTGACACACTTCGTTTCTAATTTGGCATTCGGGATTTCACCAAAATTGCTGTCCAAAATTCCGTTTCACAAAATTACCCCTCCATCCCATATTTCTTCATCCTGTACAACAAAACATGCCTCGGAATTCCCAAAAGCCGCGCTGCTTTCGTCTGGTTTCCGTTCGCACGATTGAGGGCGTCAGCGATGGCATTCTGTTCGATCTCCTGCAAAGATTTGTTCACGGGGTTTGCTTCCTGCCGCCGCGGCTGCTGAACCGCGACGGGTTTCAACAGATCAACTGTAATCAATCCATTCGGCGACGTGACAATCGCTCTCTCGATTGCATTTTCCAATTCGCGCACATTGCCAGGCCAATCGTGCTGCAAAAGCAAAGAGAGCGCATCATCATTCATGCGGATTTGCCTCCTCCCACTGTATTTTTGAATGAAAAAGTCTACGAAAAACGGGATATCTTCTTTTCGTTCGCGCAACGGCGGAACAACAACACTGACAACGTTCAGGCGGTAGTACAAATCTTCGCGAAACTCGCCGGCTTCGACCATGGCTTCCAGATTTTTATTTGTCGCTGCAACGACTCGCGCATCCACGCGGATAGGGTTGGAATCGCCCACGCGCTCGATTTCTTTTTCCTGCAAAACACGCAACAGACGCGCTTGCAAATCTAATTTCAGATCGCCAATTTCATCCAGAAAAATCGTGCTTCCTTCAGCTAATTCAAATTTCCCTTTCCGGTCACGAAGGGCTCCGGTAAAAGCGCCTTTCACGTGGCCAAATAGTTCGCTTTCTATCAGATTTTCCGGAATCGAAGGACAATTTACCGTGATCATCGGTTTGCCTTTACGCAAACTATTGTAATGCAACGCCCTGGCAATCAATTCTTTTCCTGTTCCGCTCTCGCCGCGAATGAGCACCGTGGCATCACTTTCAGCGACCTGGCCCACTAATTTGAGCACATCCTGCATGGCGCCGCTTTTACCGATGATGTTGGAAAAGTCGTATTTCTGATACAATTCCGATTTGAGCTGCACGTTTTCCTGCTGCAACTCGCGCAGCCGCAGCGCCTTTTCGATGACAAAACGAAGCGTCTCTTTTCCGAACGGTTTGGTCAGATAGTCATCTGCGCCTTTTTTTACTGCTTCGATGGCATTGTCCACAGTGCCAAATGCCGTAATGATAACAATAATCACATTTTTGTCCAGGCGACGGATATTCTCCAGCAATTCCATTCCCGAAATATCGGGCAACTGCAAATCCGTAATGATGACGTCGAACGAAATTTCGTTAAACAATTGCAAACCGCTCGCGCCATCCAGCGCTGCCTTGACGTCCATGCCCATTTGATCCAACTGAAACGAAAGCACCTTATTCAGACTTTCGTCATCGTCAATGAGCAGAATTTTTTTGTTTTTTTTCATGGTTCATCTCTTGAATTGAGTTTTGGGTTTTCTGCTTCGGGATGAGTGCAACTACTAATTTCTTGTCGGCATTAAGTTTGCAAATATGAGGTTTTCCCTCAAAACCGCCCTTGCTGACCTTGAACTACGAACTATTTTTTCCAAAAATAATCGTCAAAACCGTCCCTTTATTTTTTTCGCTTTCAATTTCCACGTCCCAGCGATTTTCATCGGCGATCCGCTTGATGATGCTCAAACCCAGGCCGGTTCCTTCTTTTTTGGTAGTAAAAAATGGTTTGAACACTTTCCCGACTAATTCAGGAGAGAAGCCCTCACCCGTGTCAATGATAAATAATTTTTTCCGCCAATCCTCAAGAACTTCGCCTTTCAAAACAATCTCTCCGCCATCAGGCATGGCGGCGATTGAGTTGAGGAGGGCGTTAATCAAAATTTGCTGAAGCTGATTTTCATTCGCTATGACGATAAATGGCTGTTGCGAAAAATCACTGCTGATTTTGACACGCTGCTTTTTGGCGCGGTGATTGAGCATGAAAATCACTGATTTGGAAATTTCCGCCAAATCGCATGGCTGCCGCACCGGTTCGCTTTTTCGCGCTAACGCCAAATAGTTTTCCACCACCTGATTCAATCGATTGACTTCTTTGAAAAGTACCTCGACAAACTCGCTCTTTTTCCCCATCGCCCCATATTCATCGCGAAGAATTTCCATCACGCCCCAGATTGACGCCAGCGGATTTCGCACTTCATGCGCCAAACTCGCTGCCAATTCGCCCAGAACAGACAGTTTTTCCGCATCGCGCAGCTTGTCCTCGATTTCTGCGCCTTTGGCAGATTGAAGTTGTAATTTCTGGTACGACTCATCCAATTCTTCGGCTGTGCGCTGGTAGTTATCGCGTTCCCTTCGCTCACGCCGCGCCAGGACACCGGCGACAACTCCGATGAGCAAATACACAATCATTTGCACAAAACGGCTGAAATTATAAAAAAGATCGCCCCCCCACTGAAAAACAACGTGTGGAATGTAAATAGCGATCACGATCACAGACGAAAGAATACCGCCGCGCAATTGAAAACGAAAAGCGGCAAGAATAATCGGCAAGAAAAAAAGCGCACGGTAAATTTCGTGTAAATAATTTAAATGAGTGGACGTTGTATAATGCAGGTACGCGATAATGACAATTACAAATCCAATGATCAATTTCCAAATTGTGTCGCTATCGAGCTTTTCTCTTAACATGAAGTTTTTCCGATTGTTGTTTGTTATTAAGGAAAACGACAACTCTTGCCCCGATAAATATAAAACTTTTTTATGTAAAAAAGCAAGGCATTTATCATTTACCAAGACAAATCCCCCTGCAAAACAAATTACAGAGGGATTTCATTCAAAAATCAAAAAACCTTATCTGATCAATGGTCAGAAAGTCCGCGGCTATCAAATCAATAGCCTTCTTCGTCCAATACGACTTTTCCTTTGAAAGCGCGATAAATGACCGCCGTGTAAAAAATCACCAACGGCATACCGATGGCAGCAATAATCAGCATCACCGTCAACGTCAATTGTGAAGATGAGCCGTTGTAGATGGTGATGCTATTGATTCCATCCAAACCACGAACTAAATTCGGGAAATGAATCGCGCCGACAATCCCCCACAAAGCTGCGAACAAAATTGACGACATCAAAAATGTTTTGCCGTCCTGTTCTGCCTTAGAATAATATTTAATCAAAAACCAGGCGACCAGCGCAACCACAGCAAAAATCCATCCGACAATGCTTTTCACCGCAGTGGGAAACCAAATAAGGGCGGCAATGAAGCTCAGAGCAAAAAAGACAATGAAAGCCACCCAGATGGAATTGAGCAGAGTTCGGGCGCGTTTTTGCACATCGCCGTTGGTTTTCAGTATCGCATAAGTCAAGCCGTGCTGCAAAATCGCCACCAAGCCCAACAGACCAACCACCAGCGGAAAAGGCCGCAGCAGGGTAAAAAATGACCCCATGAATTCCATCTCGCTATTTAACGGAATCCCAACGACAACATTTCCCAGGGCGACACCGAACAATAGCGCTGGCAGAAAACTACCGATGATAAAAGCCCATTCCCAAAATTTCTTACCATCGCCGGAATGATGCCAGTATTCCAGGGAAACCGCGCGAAAAATAAGTGCGAATAACACCAGCATCAAAGCCAGATAGAATCCGCTAAATACTGTGGCATACGCATGGGGGAAAGCGGCAAAAAGAGCGCCGCCGCCAGTCAACAGCCAGACTTCATTCCCGTCCCAGAAAGGGCCGATTGAATTGTACAAATATCTTTTATCTTTATCGGTCTTTGCCAAAAAAGGCATCAATGTGCCAACGCCGAGATCGAAACCATCCATGATGGCATAGCCGGCGAGCAGGACGCCGATAAGCAGATACCATATACTTCGAAATAAATCAATTGTTTCCATAAAAAACCTCCTATCTTAAGTTGTGGTATTCGACACAGTTTCTTTCTCATTGCAACGAAACTATGCAGCGGCTGTTGGCTGCGGTCCTTTTTGGATAATTTTCAACAAGAAGCGAATGAAAAGAATGAATAATAAAAGATAAATCAGCGCGAACATGATCAGAGAAAACAAAACCTGACCAGCCGGCACCACAACAGACGCCGCCTGCGACGTGCGCAAAATGCCGTAAACCACCCACGGCTGTCGTCCCACTTCGGCGGCGATCCAGCCAAATTGTATGGCAAATACCGGCAGCACAATACCGACGATCAAAGCTTTCAAATACCACCTTGCATTCCAGATTTTATCTGTTACCAGGAGAAAAGCCCCGACAAGACCGTACAGGATGAATAGGCTCCCCAAAAGAATCATCACGTGGTAAGAAACGAAAGGCAGAAAAACAGGCGGTCTGTCGGCTTCAGGAAATTCATTCAAACCCAGCACTTTTGCATCCGTATCAAAATGGAGCAAAAAGCTGAGCATTTTGGGAAGACCGATATACAAATGATTTTTTTGATTTGCGGCGTCAGGAATGCCAAAAACTGCCAGCGGCGCTCCCTCTTGCGTATCGTAAAGCGCCTCAAAAGCCGCTAATTTTGCCGGCTGTGTTTTTGCGACTTGCACCGAATGCCAGTGTCCGACAAACAGTTCCGCGATTGAAGTAATCAGAATGACGATCACCGCAATTTTCAGCGCCAATTTTGCCTCTTTCAAATTGCGATTTTTCAGAAGGTACCAGGCGGCAACTCCGGCGACGAAAAAGCCTCCCATGATCCAGCCCGAAATAATCGTGTGACTATAGCGGACAAAAGTAGAATGATTGACTGCCGCGGCAAAAAAGTTATCGAGAATTGCACGACCATTTTGCAAGACATAGCCTGCCGGCGTCTGCATCCAGGAGTTGGCGATGATGATCCAAAGTCCTGACAAATGAGAGCCGAAGAAAACGAAAAAGGCGGACCACCAGTAGAATTTTTGTGAGACTTTTTTCCTGCCGAAAACCAGCACACCTAAAAACATTGATTCCAGAAAAAAGGCAAAAACTCCTTCCGCCGCCAGCGGTGCCCCGAAAACATCACCAACAATCCTGGAATAATTTGACCAGTTCGTGCCAAAGGAAAATTCCATGACAATACCGGTTGCCGTGCCAATGACAAAAATAAGACCCAGTATTTTCACCAGAAATGAAGAGAGATTTTTGTAAACCTCATCTCTCTTTTTCAAATAAAGGGACTCCAAGATGACGATAATGAGCGAAAGACCAAGCGTAAGCGGCGGAAAAAGAAAATGGAATCCGATCGTCAGGGCAAACTGAAGGCGGGATAGCAAAACGACGTCCATAACATTTCCTCCTTAAAAATTGGGTGAAAAAAATAGTTGAATTTTAAAAGTTGTGGTCAGTTTAAAATAGATAGCAAATTATTGCTATTACTGATTTGTAATATTTTTAAAAATAATATAAAAAATAATTGCAAAAAGGCAAGAGAAAAATGAACAAATTTAAAAACATGAGGTAAAATTAATATGTGGGCAAATTAGCAGTTAGCAATGATACTGCCCCAAAATCTGCGTTTTGCCCTGAGGCATTGCAGCAACACAGAAACAAGCTAAAATGCCCTTTCGACGACTGATCTTCACGAATTGAAACGCCCGTGCAGGTGCGTTTTTCTGAAAATTATTTCAACTTGCGTTATTCGAATCCGACAACGACCTTCTCCATTCCGCTTTTGTGACGCATGAGCACGTTTATTAAACAAAATATTTGATCGCAACTCAATATTTTCATTTAAAAAATTATTCTATAAAATCAGAAGAGCAATCAGCTACAGAAAATTGACGCAATTATTTTAATTTCTCTGCTTTTCAACGGCTAACTGTTTTCAAAGATGAGGAGGCTCTATCATGAAAACTGCACACGTATCTTCTGCCATTTTTCGAAACAACAACTACTTAAAACTGTCTACCGCTCTCGCTCTTTTTTGTCTGATGCTGTTTTTGCTTAGCAACTTTTCTCTGCTACTTGCCGATGAAGCCGTACAAATCGGGGGGACGAACTGTCCAAACGCATTAGCCGATAACAATACCAGAAAAATAGTGCGCACATCTTTTGATCGCCGCGTGGTTGTTTTTCAGGATAGTTCGAATCACAGACCTGCGATTAAATTGACTTTCAGTGATGACGGAATAAACTGGACAGAACCCAGCCTATTGGATTTTGGCAGCGAACCCTCTCTTGCTATCGGACAAGACGATCAAATTTATAGCTGCTGGATAGGCGAAGACGGAGACCGAGTTGCCATTTGTTTATTGACTCCCGATACGAGCACATCTTCACTCGTTGCATTGAAACTTTGGGTCTGTCCGGCGTTTAATGAGCCCCTTCAGCATCCGGCAATTGAGGTTACAAAAAATTCTGTAAATCTGGTTTACCAAGCCCCGCTGGATAGTCTGACCCATATTTACTATCAGCGCTATAGCAGGGATTTGCAGCAAACTCTTTCAACATTCATTCGTTTGAGCGATGAAAATGAGCAATCTGAATTTCCGGTTATCGCCGGCGACCTGTATTTTGAACAAGATTTGATTTACATTTTCTGGACAGACGCCGCTTCCGGGCAGCAGGACAGCAAAATCCGCTTCAGCTCAATTGAGGAACATGTTTACGCTGATAGTATTGGCGGCTCCATAAGTTTGGGCGGAGAGCTTCCCTTTACGAATGTTTCTATTAATTCCGCCTCTTTAAGCGCAGGCACCAATACGGTCATCGCTTCTTTTGTGTCGGCAGACCAATCATCTTTTATTACCGCCATGCTTTCGTATTCAGCTTCCGGATTTGAAGTGGATAATTCTGATGTGATTCAGGTAACTCAAAACCCCATGCCTTCGGTGGACGATGTCTATATCCAATCCTGTGCGGTTTGCTGGTGCGATAGTAATGCGATTTTTTATTCGCAAAATCATAACGGTCATTTTATAATTGATCCTGTTGCTGTGAGCGCCCGGGATGTAAATGCCCGCCAACCGAACGTTTGCTATAGAAGTTTTCGTCAGGACATTTTTGACGTTGTGTGGCTTGAAGGTGACACGCCGCCTTTTCGCGTGATGTATCGCCGCATGAAAAAAGATTACGGCCCTGTCAACGTCGAAAAATTGCCTGATCCTTCAAATATTCCGCAAAATTTTGACTTACTTCCCTGTTATCCAAATCCGTTCAATCTGGAGACTGTCATTCCTGTTGCCATTAAAAAACCTACAAATGCAACTATCTCTATTTACGATGTGAACGGGAAATTGGTACAAAAAATATTTTCAGGTCAGTTGTCGCCCGGTGTTCATAAATTTCATTGGAATGCGAAAAATAGCATTCAGAAAATTGTGGGCAGCGGACTGTATTTTGTACGGCTTGGGGCAAACGGAAGAACAGAAACGCGCAAACTCATTTTAGTAAAATAAACGTGCCGCGGCGGTGAATGTGCAGATGCAACATTCACCGCTCACCTGTGCATTCGCAGCGCAAATTTTCATGTCAGAAAAATCACAGCGACGCCGGTCATCGCGAGCAACGTGCCAAACACCGAGCGGGCGGTGATTTTTTCTTTGAAAAAGGAATGTGTAAGCGGAATGAGTAGCACTGGCGGCAACGCCATCAGCGTGGAAGCGATGCCCACGTTGGCGTATTTAATGGCGATGAGCGACAGCCAGATGCCAATGACCGGGCCGAACAGTGTGCCGCCTAAAATCGGGCGAAAAATCTGTTTCTGCTTGATCAATGCGAGAGTCGCTCTCGCCTGACCGCGCAGAACGGAGTAGCTCCAGAAAATAATCATGGCGACTAAAATGCGCATCAGCGTTGCGGAAAGCGCGGGGAAATTTCCTGCCATGCCTTTTTTGGCTGTAATGAGCGCGAAAGCCTGGCCAAATGCGCTGCCGATGCCGAGAATAATACCCAATAACAGTTTTCTTGCCCTAGCATTTTCTTCAGAATTATTTCTTTCCGTAACAACCCAGGCAATGCCGCCGACAGTTACTACGATGGCAAATATTTCAATCAAGCGCAAATTTTCGCCTAAAATAACCCACGCGAAAAATGTGGAAATAATCGGCACTAACGACAGCAGCAACATGGACAGTCGCGTGCCAATTGCCATGAACGCGAACAGCAAAAGCGTATCACCGAGCACGAGACCGATAAATCCGGACAGACCCAGCCAAAGCCAACGGCTGACGCCGGCATTCGATGGAATTGGCGCGCCGAAAAGAAAAGTATGGATAATCATCAAAAAAACCAATGCGAATAACAGCCGCAACAGATTCACCGAAACCGCGCCTGCGCGTTTCGCTGCCATTGTGAAAAAAATAGACGTGAATGACCATGCCACTGCCGTCAGCAGTCCGGCGATTTCGCCAACCATAAAGTTACTCCTCGGTTTTATCAAAAAAGAAAAATGATTATATGAAATTTTTTCATAACATGCAAATGAAATAATTTTCAGATTTCCTTCTCCTCAGTGCTTCGCGCTGTAGAATATTCTACAAATTAGCGAACATTCTACAACTCATCAGCTCAAAACACCAGTGACCAACTGTTGACATCGCGCCTTTTCTTATTGAAATTAAAGTAGTTATCACACCTTCTTGCCGCTTGATATTTTTTTGGCACACCATTTGTTATCTGTAAAATAAATTAATTGCACCCAGCGTAAACATTGATTGACAAAAATATATTATGAAAAAGAAAAAAAAGATCCAAAGAGCCTTCGTCATCATCTTCATCATCAGTCTGGCAGGATTCATTCTTTGTTTTCCGTTAAAATTATCTTCAGGAAAGACCTGTTTATTGCATCTATTTTCCGGCCATGACTCGACCTACGAGATGGAATCTGCGGAGTTTGGAAATAATCGCGATCAAATTTTAATGAACCGATATTTGAAGCCCTTCGCCTTCCTCTGGTGGATGAGCTTGCTCGGTATCGGTTACAGTTTACCTCGATTAGCAAAAAAATAAATTCATAGTCAAAAGGAGCCATTATGCGATCTTATGTTACCCTGTTAATTTTTTTAATTATGAGTACCTTCAATTCTCTCGAGGCGGTGCCTGGCGCGGAATCAGATTCTACCGGATTGAGGCATTTGATTGCCGAAGCAATTGAAAATAATCCGGATTATCAGGCCGCGCAAAAACGAGCTTCTTCTTTACACGCTTCAATCGAACCGGCCGGCGCTCTGCCGGATCCGCGAATCGGCTTTGCAGTAGCAAATTTGCCAACGAATAGCTTTGTCTTTGATCAGGAGCCAATGACCGGAAAAAAGATTTCTCTCATGCAAGCTTTACCATTCCCCGGAAAATTGGGACTTAAATCTGACATTGCCGAAGCAAATTACTGGCAGGCAAAATTTCAGGCGGATGAATTGAAAAACAATTTAATTCGCACTGTGAAAAAAAACTATTACCAACTTTACCTCATCGACCGATCCATTGAAACCGTGAAAAAAAATAAAGAATTGCTTCAGCAGATGAAAAATATTGCCGAAACAAAATATGCCGTAGGGCAGGGCTTGCAACAGGATGTTTTGAAATCTCACGTGGAATTGAGCAAGTTGAACGATAAATTGATCCAATTGCACCGCAAGCGAGAGCGCGTCGTTTTTTCTTTAAATAAAATTTTGAACAGACCGTTGGCGACGCAAATCAGTGAAGTTGTTTTGCCGGACGTGGATATCCCTGCCGTTGAAACGGGAAAATTATTTTCGCTGGCTGAAAAAAATCGACCGTTACTCAAGGTGTGGCAGAAAGCGGTGGAACAATCGCAAACAGGAGAAAAACTGGCGAAGCGAAACTATTGGCCTGATTTTGCCCTGGGCGTGGCTTACACCCAGCGAGACGACTTAGCAAATGGCGCAAAAATGAACGACTTTTTATCGGCGGAAATTTCGCTGAATTTGCCAATTTATTTTTTCAAAAAACAGAAATATGAAGTCCAGCGTCGCCAGTTCAAGACAGTCTCGTTGCGCGAAAAATTTCAGAGCGTTAAAAATAACGTGCAATTTCAAATCGAAGATGCCCTGGGCGAAATAAAAAAATTTGAGGAATTAATCACTCTTTATCGCGACGGGATTATTCCCCAGGCGCAGCAATCGTTCAATTCAGCGCTTTCCGGCTACCAGGTCGACAAAGTGGATTTTTTGACTTTGTTCAACAATCAAATGACGTTGTTCAATTTTGAACTCGATTTTTACCGCGTGCAAACGGGGAAACTAAACGCCATTGCCGATTTCGAATTTGCACTGGGAGTTTCCGTCGCTTCTTTAAAATAAAAAAGTAAGGCAATTTGCCAGCAAAATATCACAAATTTAAGAAAAGCATTAACAAAAATAAATCACAGGAGTTTTCCAATGAATCAAAAAAAATTAATACTTATTATCATTCTCGCGCTGGTCGCCGGCATTGTCATCGGCGGAATCGGTTTGTCACTCATCAAGTCGGGCGATAACACAAAAACGCACGACGAATCTGAACACGAGCAAGGCAAACAGCTTTACTCGTGCGGCATGCACCCCAACGTGATTTCTGATAAGCCTGGAAATTGCCCCATTTGCGGCATGAAGCTCACGCCGGTCAAAGGCAGCGCCGCTGCAAAAACACAGACCACTGAAAAAAAGAAAGGCAAAATTTTGTACTGGCGCGCGCCAATGGATCCGACTTATATTTCCGATAAGCCGGGCAAATCTCCCATGGGCATGGATTTGGTTCCTGTCTATGAAGGAGAAGGCGGCGGCACAGGAGAAATCTTAATAGACGCCATGACGGTACAAAATATGGGCGTCAGAACCGCTCCCGTCCAAAAACGGACGCTCTCAAGAACCATCCGCACAGTCGGCGTGATCAAGTATAATGAAAAAAAATTGTATTCCGTGAATGCAAAAATCTCCGGTTGGATCGAGAAACTGTATGCTGATTTCGCCGGTCTGGGAGTCAAAAAAAACCAGCCGTTGCTGGAAATTTACTCCCCGGAATTGGTTTCGGCGCAAGAGGAATATTTGTTGTCTTTAAAAAATTATCAGCAATTGAAAGACAGTCCGATGGCCGATATTCGCAAAAATGCATCAACGCTGTTGACCGCGAGCCGCAATCGATTGTTGAATTGGGACATTCCGCAACAGGCGATTGACGATCTGGAAAAACGCGGAAAAATCACCAAAACGATGACTCTCGTCGCGCCGGCGGACGGCGTCATTACTCAAATGAAGGCCCGCGAAGGCGCTTTTGTCAAAGCAGGCACCGATTTGTACCACATCGCTGATTTGTCAACGGTATGGGTGGATGTAAGCGTTTATGAATATGAAATACCCTGGATTAAACTCAATATGCCGGCGAAGATGGCGCTCTCGTATTTGCCGGAAAAAACATTTTTCGGTAAGGTAACTTTCATTTATCCGTTTCTGGATCAGAAAACAAGAAATCTGAAAGTGCGGCTTGAGTTCCCCAATGCAAAATTAGAGCTTAAACCGGATATGTACGCCAATATTTACATTAAAGCCGCGGCAGACAAAAAGGCGCTGGTTGTTCCTTCCGAAGCTGTCATTCGCACCGGAGAACGCGATTTGGTTTTTATTGAACGCGAAAAGGGAAAATTCGAGCCTCGCGAAGTGAAATTAGGACTTGAAAGCGAAGACGGTTTCGTTGAGATTGCTTCAGGTCTGTTCGAAGGAGAAAATGTGGTTACCTCGGGACAGTTCCTGCTGGATTCAGAGAGCAAAACTCAGGAAGTAATCAAGAAGATGCTGGAGGAAAAAAGGCAAAAGCAAACCCCCAAAATGGAATCCGGCAAATCGATGAAGAACATGGAAAAAACAACTCACGAGACAAAACAAACATCCGTTTCAAAAGCAGAGGAAAAGAAAGCCTCCTTCACCAAGGCGACAACGGAGCCTGGCGCGCATTCCCAGGAGACGTTGGCTCTTTACACTTGCCCGATGCATCCGGACTTTGTCAGCGACAATCCGGATCAACCATGCCCGGAATGCGGCATGAAATTGGAGAAGAAAAAAGATATTTCTGCAGACACACAATTGTACACCTGCACCATGCATCCCGAATTTGTCACCGACGATCCTGATGCCAGGTGCTCGATTTGCGAAATGAAATTAGTAAAAAAGGAAAAATAAGGCTAAATCTGACTTTCATGCAAAGTATCAGATGAGTAGAAAGGCAAAGTTATGATAGAGAAAATTATCGAATGGTCGTTAAAAAATAAATTTCTGGTGATCCTGTTCACCGGATTAATTATCATCGCCGGCATCACCGCCATGGTGAGCATAAATCTGGACGCCATCCCTGATTTGTCCGATGTGCAGGTGATTATTTTGACCGAATATCCGGGGCAGGGGCCTAACGTCGTCGAAGACCAAGTAACATATCCGTTAACAACGGCGATGCTATCTGTTCCTTATGCAAAAACAGTACGCGGTTTCTCGTTTTTCGGATTTTCCATGGTTTATATTATTTTTGAAGACGGCACCGACATTTACTGGGCGCGCAGCCGGGTGCTGGAATATTTGAATTACGCCGCCAAAAGATTGCCCGAGGGCGTCACGCCGCAAATCGGTCCCGATGCCACCGGTGTAGGCTGGGTTTACGAATATGTGCTCGATGGCGGCGATAAATATGATTTGTCAGAATTGCGCTCGATTCAGGACTGGTATTTGAAATATGAGCTTTCGTCAGTGCCTGGCGTGGCTGAAGTAGCTTCTATCGGCGGATTTGTCAAACAGTACCAGGTTGAAGTTGATCCCAATAAATTGGCTGCTTACAAAATTCCGATTCAAAAAGTCCGCATGGCAATCAAACGCAGCAACAACGATGTCGGCGGCAGATTGCTGGAAATGGGCGAGACAGAATTTATGGTACGCGGCCTCGGCTACATCAAATCTATCGACGATTTGAAATCTGTCCCCCTGGGCGTTGATGAAAACGGCGCGCCAATTTATTTGCATCAAGTGGCGAACATTCATTTAGGACCTGAATTGAGACGCGGCATTGCCGAATGGAACGGAGAAGGCGAAGCTGTTGGCGGTGTGGTTGTGATTCGTTTTGGTGAAAATGCATTAAAAGTGATCGAAAATGTTAAAGCGAAATTAGCGGATCTGAAAAAAGGTTTGCCGGAAGGAGTGACGATAAAAACCGCCTACGATCGTTCATCGCTCATCCTTCGCGCCATTAATACGCTCAAAGAAAAACTTGTTGAGGAAATGCTTGTCGTGGCATTGATCACGATTATTTTTCTGCTCCATTTCCGCAGCGCATTTGTAGCAATTTTTACATTGCCGGTCGGCATATTAATTGCATTCATCGTCATGCATTTACTTGGAATAAACGCGAACATCATGTCGCTGGGGGGAATTGCTATCGCCATCGGGGTGATGGTGGACGCCTCGGTGGTGATGGTGGAAAATGCGCATAAGCACATCGAGCGCGAACATAAAAACGGCGGCGGCGTAAGTCATTTTGATCTCATTCTCAGATCGTCCAAAGAAGTCGGCCCTGCGCTATTTTATTCTTTGGTAATTATTACTGTCTCTTTTTTACCGGTTTTTAGTTTACAGGCGCAAGAGGGTCGATTATTCAGCCCGCTGGCTTACACGAAAACTTTTGCCATGGCGGCTTCGTCAGTACTTGCCATTACGATTATTCCGGTGCTGATGTTTTTCTTTGTCCGGGGCAAAATACGCAGCGAAAAAACCAATCCCATCAGTCGCTTTTTTATTGGAATTTACAGACCAGTTATCAATGTCGTGTTGCGTTTTCGCTGGTTAACTGTAGGGATTGCCATTGCCATCTTGCTGCTCACTTTGCTCCCCTATTCCAAATTAGGGTCGGAATTTATGCCTCCGTTGAACGAAGGCGATTTGTTGTACATGCCGACAACTTATCCGGGAATTTCCATCACTAAAGCCAAAGAACTTTTGCAGCAAACGGACAAAATTATCAAAAGTTTTCCTGAAGTGCAGCATGTTTTCGGAAAAATCGGCAGAGCGGAAACAGCGACGGACCCGGCGCCGCTGACGATGATCGAAACGACAATCACGCTCAAAGACCCCAAAGAATGGCGTCCGGGAATGACAATTGAAAAATTAATCAACGAACTGGATGCCGCTATTCAATTCCCCGGTCTGACAAACGCCTGGACCATGCCCATCAAAACGAGAATAGACATGCTTTCCACCGGCATCAAGACGCCGGTTGGAATCAAGCTCATGGGCGCGAGTCTGGACACACTGAGTGAATTGGGACAGCGAATTGAAGCGGTTGTGCGCAAAATTTCCGGCACACTCTCGGTTTATTCGGAGCGAGTGACGGGCGGGAATTATCTGGATTTCAAAATCCGCCGCAACGAAGCTGCACGTTACGGTCTGACGGTGGGCGATGTGCAGGATGTGATCATGTCTGCCATCGGCGGCATGAACGTGACTTACACGGTCGAAGGATTGGAGCGATATCCGGTTAATGTCAGATACTCGCGCGAATTGAGAGACAATCTTCCGGCGCTGAAGAGAGTGCTTGTTCCCACGCCCACGGGCGCACAGATTCCATTGGCGCAATTATCGGATATTTCCATCCACAAAGGCGCGGCAGCCATAAAAAGCGAAAATGCTCGCAGAACGGCCTGGATTTATGTGGATTTGAAAAATATCGACGTGGGCACTTACGTAAAAAATGCTAAAAAAATCGTCTATGACGAAGTGCGAATTCCACCCGGCTACAGCATTGTCTGGTCTGGCCAGTACGAATATATGGAGCGCGCGGCAAAAAGATTGACGTTGGTTGTACCTTTCACAATTGTTATCATCTTTTTGCTGCTGTTTTTTCATTTCAAAAATCTGACGGAAAGTTTGCTGGTCATGTTGTCGCTGCTATTCGCGCTGGTTGGTGGCGTCTGGCTGATGTTTTTCAGCGGCTACCACATGAGCGTCGCTGTTGCCGTGGGCTTTATTGCATTAGCCGGATTGGCGGCGGAAACAGGAGTTGTGATGTTAGTGTATCTGGACGAAGCCTTTGCTCGTTTTAGCGCCCAGGGAAAAATGCAGACGTGGGGTGATCTCAAATCTGCCATTATTGAGGGCGCCGTCAATCGCGTCCGTCCGATACTGATGACTGTCGCCACAACTCTTATCGGCCTGCTGCCCATCATGATTGGCCATGGTACCGGATCCCAGGTGATGAAACGCATCGCCGCGCCCATGGTTGGCGGCTTGATTAGTTCGACAATCTTGACGTTGATTATCATTCCGGTGATTTACGCGCTGTGGAAGAGATTCGTGTTGAGGAAAGTATTTATCGAAGCAGAAGCAAACAGCTAAAATACAATATTTTTGAAGTGACCAACAACAAATGGTGTGAACGCTCTTTGTCCTGTAAAAATAAGCAGGCAAAGGGCGTTTTGTTATTGGGAGGTGTAGAAAATACTCGTGAATTCTCAAAATTGTAGAATATTCTACAAATCAACCTGCTATCGTGCCCCAAACAAGAGTTGATAACTTACTCGTAACCAACTGATAAATAATAAAATATCTCGTTTTTAGAATTTGGGCACGCTAATTGCTTGTTTAAATTGAAAAAGCAATAATTTGAAAAGTTAATCTTTGAAAAAGGAGTCAAAAATGATCGAGATTTACTTAATCCACCCCGTTTTTGTGCATTTTACTATCGCGCTATTCTCCCTGGCTGTTTTGCTGGATATTTTGGGCAGGATATTTAAAAAGGAAAGTTTTCACGTCGCTTCCTGGCTCAATCTTCTCGGCAGCGGACTCGCTGTTATCGCGACTGTCATTTTTGGAGTGATTGCAGAAAGCCGAGCGCCACACACTGACGCGGGACATGAACTGGTAAAAACACATGAAACAATAGGCTTTATCGTTCTGGGAATTATTCTTGTCCTGGCGATCTGGCGTCTCATTTTGAAGGGTAAACTTCCGGTAAAAGGGGTGGCGGTTTATTTTGCCATTTCTATTATTGGCATTCTTCTCATGTTTACCGGTGCATATTACGGCGGTGAAATGGTTTATACTCATGGCTACGGAGTAAAAACGGCTGTTGCCGAGGAAGGCGTTCCACACGAGCATAATGAAGCAGAACAATCAACTTTAGAAAAAAACCAATCTTTGCCCGAAAGCGAAGCAAAGGAAGATTCCGCTCATGCATTAAAAGATAAAATGAATAAAGCTACTGAGCATAAGCAGGGCGTAACACATTTTCATTAAAAATTAAGGAGGCGAGCTATGAAAGTCTCAAAAACAAGAAAAATCAGATTGGCGCACGCAAACGCTAGTGTGAGCGAGCAAATTGAAAAGACTCTCTCAAATCTTGACGGCGTTCAAAATTTCAATTTTGATCCGCAACAGCAGATTCTGACGGTCACTTATGACCTGGAAAAAATTATGTTTAAAACGATCGAGTCATTATTACAATCTGCCGGCATTCGACTGGACAATAACTGGTTCAGCAAAATGAAGCGTAATTGGCATAATTTTACGGAGCAGAATGAACTGGACAATCTTCATGTCAATCCGACCTGCTGCTCAGATCCGCCGGAAATAATTGATCAGGCTAAAGTTTCCTAATTCCATCAAGTCGGAGCCCAAAGAAATGAACAAATATAAAGTAAAACATATTGTCTCTTTTGAAGCGAAGTTCCTTCTGGTAGCTTTTGTGCTGAGTTTGATTTATGAATTAGGCCATTCGCCGCTTTACAACTTTGTGGATGCGCCAACTTTAGGACGAAAGTTGTACTACATTTTTCACTGTTCATTGCGCGATCTGGCGCCATTTCTCTTCGGTTATCATCTGGTTGCATTATTGTTGAAAAACTGGCTCTGGATTTATGGTGGGACTAACTGGAAAAAAATCGGACTTTTTACATTCTTTGCTTTCATCTACACTGTTGCCAGCGAAATGTATCATGTTCATATTTTAAAAAGCTGGAGTTTCAAAGAGAGTATGCCCATAGTTCCGATTCTGGAGATTGGTTTGACGCCATTTTTGCAGAACTTAATTCTGGCGCCGCTGAGCGCAGTAATTTTGAATTATTTTGAAAGCAGGAAACAAAAACTTATTCTGTAATGCTATTGAGTAATAGTTATTACTCGAAAATTGCAAGCTAAAATAAAGGAAAAGAAAATGGAAAAGAAAAAAGAAACATTAAATCTAACTCTGAAAGACTACATGCCGCCTGACTGCACCTGCAACATTGAAGACAAGTTAATGGCAAAAGTAGGCGTGGAGCAGGCCTCCGTCGCTCCGATTGCCGATGTTGTGCAGGTCGTGTACGATCCGGAAAAAACTTCACCGGAAAAGATAATTCATGTTCTGCACGAATGTGGCTACCGCTGCGAAAGCGATTCCAAAAAAGAAGTGCACGTCCATGCCGGGCACGAAATGCACGATAAAAAAGAGATGGTAATGGATCATGTTCATGAAGGCCATGAAAAACACAAAGCCGAACCTCATAAACATGAAGCGCATGTACACAAAGAGAAAAAAGCCAAACACGTCCATGCCGAGCATGAGCATCAGGGACACGAAGACGAACATCACGACCATCATTTAATGATGGAAATAGACATGCGCCGGCGATTTTGGGTTTCGCTTTTAATTACCATTCCGGTACTAATTTTATCGCCGACAATACAAAAATGGTTTGGTTTTTCGCTGCCCGAGTTTGCTGGCACAAACTACATTTTATTTCTGCTGGCTTCCGTAATCGCCTTTTACGGCGGACTTCCTTTTTACAAAGGAGCTGCCAAATCGCTGAAAAGCGGAACTCTGGACATGATGGTACTGGTCAGTCTGGCAGTGATAGCAGGCTATTTGTTCAGCGTTGCTTCTACTTTTGTATTTCAGGCTGTCGACTTTTACTGGGAGATTAGTACATTAGTCGTTGTTCTTCTTTTAGGCCATTGGCTAGAAATGCGAGCCATCCGCGGAGCGACCGGTGCTTTGAAAGAATTGACCAAGCTCATTCCACCGACGGCAAATTTGATTCATGGCGAACATATTAAAGAGGTGGCAACTTCCGAAGTACAAAAAGGCGACTTATTACTCGTGCGTCCCGGCGAAAAAATTCCGATGGATGGCATCGTTGAAGAAGGATCTTCTTCTGTGAACGAAGCCATGATTTCCGGCGAGTCAAAACCGGTGCTCAAACAAAAGGGCGATAGCGTTATCGGCGGCACGATTAATGGCGAGGGAATTCTGAAAGTCCGCGTTAATAAAACTGGTGAGGATACAGCGCTGGCTCAGATTATCAATCTGGTCAAAGCGGCACAAGCCTCCAAGCCTCGATCTCAGAAATTGGCGGACCGCGCGGCTCATTATTTGACATTAATTGCCATCATAGTGGGAGTTGGTACATTTATTTTTTGGGGAATAATAATGAACCAGCCTACGGTTTTCGCGCTCACGTTAGCGATAACCGTTGTCGTTATTGCCTGTCCTCATGCGCTGGGATTGGCGATTCCAACAGTGACAACAATTTCGACGACGCTGGCTGCCAAAAATGGTATGCTTATCAAAAATGCCGAGGCCACGGAGAGAGCGCGTTTGTTGAATATCGTTGTATTTGATAAAACAGGAACGCTCACTAAAGGCGAATTTGGCGTGACAGATATTATTGCGCTGGATGATTGGAGCGGAGACGAAATTTTGGGCAAGGCTGCGGCTCTGGAAATCAATTCCGAGCACGTTATTGCCAGGGGAATTGTCAATGAAGCGCAAAACCGAAAGATAAAATTCGAAAAAACCAATTCTTTTGCAGCCATTCCCGGGAAGGGAGCCAGTGGTAAAATTAACAACAAAGTGCTCTTTGTCGGAAATTGGACGCTGATCAGAGAAAAAAATCTGGCGCAGGG
>JAADFU010000062.1 GCA_013152715.1 Calditrichota bacterium | reverse complement strand
CCAGGGTAGGAGAAAAATCCCTCGCAGCAACGTTGCTCCGCGTAATTTTTTGGTGATGAGCATTGCCAGCAAATATGCCAGCGGCAGAGAAATGGAAATATTGCCAATGACGTAAATTAACGTGAGCCGCAAATTAGTCAAAAAACGTTCTTCCGTGAGCAAAAGTTTGAAATTTCGCAAGCCCACGAAAGTTGTTGTGCCGGAGAGACTGGTTTTGTACAAACTCATTATCAGTCCCGTTACCATCGGCGAGATGAGAAAAATCGCCAGTAACAGCAACATGGGGCTGAGCATGGCGTAGGCTTGAGCTTGTTCCTGGTATTTGTTTTTGATCATATTTTTGCGTTTCACGTTAGTTGCGAATGTTTGAGAATGGTTAGCCACGGAGCCACAGAGCAATCAGAGAAAAATCCGGGGCGTCTGTTTCATTCACGTGCATCCGTGTCCCAATCTACTCCCCGGCATAGCGAATGTTGTAAGCTCGCTGGAATTTTTGTAAAGTTTTTCCCGGATTTGCATTTTTGACGAGAATTTCTTGCAGCGCGGCGGCGACAGTGTTTGCTAATTCTTCATAATGAGCCGTCTGCGGCATGGAGCGGCCCAATTTGATCGCCTGGAACCAGATTTGATAAAAATCGGATTGATACTCGGCCCCCTGCCAGACGGACAATGCGCCGGGAAGTCCGGCATCGGGAAAATCTTTTAATGTTTCTGGGGTTACGAATTCTTTCAATAGCTCGGAGCTGACTTTTGGATTTTTGGCCAGAGAATGAACGGAAATAGTCCAGGCGTTTGTGAATTGCGCCTGTGGGTTTGTTGGCGTCAGAAAAATACCGGCTTTGACCATTTCCGCTTCGGGAGTTGGCGGAAAACAATTTTTAATCCAACCCTTTTGTTCCAGCGGCTGAATCCAGTAGCTGCCCCAGCCCCAGGCAATGGCAAATTTCTCATTTAAAAATCCGCGCAAAACAACATCGTCGTAAGCGCCGCTCAAAACCCAGGGCGGCGTGACGCGATATTTGTAAATCAAATCGCGCAAAAATTTGACTGTCTTGACTCCCTCGGGCGACGCGAAAACCGCTCGTTTGGTTTTTTCGTTCCACAATTTTCCACCGAAATGCCAGAGGATGGGCGCGAAAGCAAGCTCAATGGTCGCGCGCGAAGGGCCGAAATAAATTCCCAATCCCCAGACGTCAATTTTGCCGTCACCATCGAGATCTCGAGTGAGTTTTTGTGTCGCGGAAATTAATTCATCCAGACTTCGCGGAGGCTTTTCCGGATCGAGGCCTGCTTGACGAAACATTTCTTTATTGTAAACGCAAAGCCGGGTGTGCGCGCCCATGGGGATTCCTAAAATTCTACCGTTGTAAACACAAGCACTCCAAACCGGACTCCAGGAAAATTCAGCGATTTGTTGTTTTGTCCAAGTCAAGAATGGCGACAGATCGAGCAGATCTCCGACTAACGCGTGCTTTGGTAAAATTTGCGGAGAAGTGAGCAAAACATCGTGCCTGATCCCGGCGCGAAAATCGGACATGGACTTGGAATCGATTTGATCCCATTTCGCCTGCTCCATTTCAACAGAAAAAGCGGGATGTTTTTGTTCGAAATTTTCGACTCGCGCATCGATCCAATCGACATTCAATTTCCCCTGCGGTCCTCCCAGCGGATCATAAATGTGCGTGAATTTGATTGTTGAAGAATCATCACGGGAGCAATTGAGCAGAAAAAATATTGATAACAGGAAAAAAAGTTTACTGAATTTCATCATATTTTTCAACCGTCAGTGTCGAATTCGGACGAGATCGATTGTGTTGGTAGATTGATATTGCCATTGATTTTTACAATAAAGCCTCTACATCTCTTTTGCTAAAATTCATTAATTGAGCGATGGCGTAAAGCGGTAGCGAATGAAGTCGTTCATCTATCGTATAATTCAGGGCTGAAAAGCGTACTCCAAAAGGAGAATTTTTGTGTTCATCAAGAAAGATGTTCAAACTTTTCAACCTTCCCGGTGCCCCGCTTTTTACTTCAATGGGAATTATCTGTTGATTTCTTTGAAGCAAATAATCGACTTCTGCATTACTGCCTCTCCGCTGCCGTTGCCAGAAATATAATTGCGTCTTTTGGTCGTGAGCAGCGTAAGCAAGCATTTCCTGTCCCACAAAGGCCTCGGTGATAATACCTTTGTTCACAAAAGAGGTTTCCGGGTCAAGCAGCCAGGACGTTGTATCCAGACCGAGGATTGCTTGTGCTAATGCCATATCAAGAAAAATGAGTTTGAAAATTTCAGGTTTTGCTTGAGTTCCCAGTGGAATTCCTTGCCCTGCACTATGGATGATTTTGTGTATAAGCCCGGCTTTAATCAATAGCTCCAGGGGAGGTTGTAATTCGCGTTTTCGATAATTGCCTGGAACATGGCTGAATTTGAAAATTTTTCCCTGTAGCGCAGGAATTGTGTCAAATAAAAGTTCTACATATTTTATTTGGTATTTTCTTGCATATTTATTGAAATCCTGACGGTAGGCATCGACAATAGCGCGGTGAACTGCTGTGCATTCCTGGAAATCGTTCGAAACAAACCAACGAGAGATGGCTTCAGGCATGCCGCCAATGGCCATGTATTCGCCCAGAAGTTTCAAAATTTTTTGATGAATTGGATGGCTAATTTGTATATGAGTATCGTGCTCAATAATTGTTTCAAGAAGTAATCCCTCTTCGCTGGCGGCGAGAAATTCGAGGAAAGACATGGGGTGTAGATAAAATGAGACAACTCGCCCAACTGGCATCCCAATTTTTTCCAATTCAAAATCTAACAGAGAACCTGCTGCAACGACATGTTGTTCCGGAATCATCTCGTAGTAATAACGGAGCGCCTGGATTGCTTTTGGCTCTTCTTGAATTTCATCGAAAAAAATTAGCGATTTTCCGGGAGTAATACGTTTGCCAAATAGTACAGATAAATCTCGAGAAATTCGTTTCGGGTCAAGGTTGGAGTGAAAAATCTCTTTTGCTTCCGGATAAAGTTCAAAATTGATTTCGATAAATTCAGGGAACTGTCTTCCCAATTCACGTACTAACCATGTCTTTCCGACTTGCCTGGCCCCGCGAAGCAAAATGGGCTTTCGAGAAGGATTGTCTTTCCAGTGCGCAAGTTTTTTGGAGAGTAAACGTTTCAAACTTTTTCCAACGAAAATTTATCTGATTTTTTTTGAAATCTGATGAGGAATCAGCCAATCTGGCCAATTCAAAACCGCAATCACAAAATTACGAACTCGAAACTAAAAATATGGTCGTGAATCAGGGTTAATATAGCGAAAATATGGTCAAAAATCAAGGTATTTTTATAAAAATATGGTTAAAAATCAGGGTAATTTGTCGATATTCATGGTCGAGAATCAGGGTTAATTCGACACATTTGATCGGAACAGTGTTTGCAACTTCAATAAATCAAATAAGTTAAAATAATTCCTTGTTTCTTGCCGGATTGTATTCATTTTGCACTTTTTTCGCCGCGGTATCAGTCAGAATTTTTTATTCTTTTTCCCATTCTTTCAACTTGGAAATGATGAAATCCTTTACTGCCTCATGCGCATCGCTGCCTTTTTCTTTGACCTGAATCGGCGGGCCGAAAGCAAATTTTACAGGTTTCGCCGGATCTATTTTCCCGAAATCTTTCAGCCATTTGCCGTTTCCCCAGGCGTCAGTTTTCACCGCCAGCGGGATGATCGGCGCGTTTGCTTTTTGGGCGAGTTTGACGCCGATGGTACTGAATTGGTCAGGATCGAAATTGACGGTGCGTGTGGTCTGCGGAAAAACAATGATGGAAATTCCCTTTTTGATTTTTTCAAGCCCGCCTTCCAGTACAGCCTTCAAATCCTGTCTCGGATTAGTTCTTGTGACAGCTATGGGATCGCGGGATCGCATGATGTGTTTGAAAACCGGATAATCGAGCAAACTTTGCTTGACAATAAAGGTGATGTTTTTGATGGGCTGAACGATGCTCGCCATGACGATGGTTTCCATCATACTCATGTGATTCCCGATGATGACGCACGGCGAATTTAATTTTTGGAGATGATCAATGCCTGTAATTTCAAAAGTAGCGCCTCTTTTTTCCAGGGCGCGCAGCACTTGATAGCTGGCGTCCATCCACGCTTCGTTGTCATATTTTCCTTTTTTCGCCAGACTGCTCGATCTAAAAACTACCGCGAGAAAGCTGCTGTAAAAAGTGAGAGAAGGAAAAAGTTTGGAGAAGAGAGAAATTTTTTCAAGTTTTGTCAGGTAAACAGAATTTTTGAACTCCAGACGTTTCATGGCAATTTGTCCCTTGTGATTATTAATTTTAAAATTCCAAAATTCAATTAAATTTTTTCCGGTTTCATGGATTTAAGCATTTTGATTCGCTCCACAATCGGCGGATGCGAATAATAAAATTTGGCGTAAAACGGATGCGGGTGCAGATTTGACAAATTATCTTTTGACAGTTTAATCAGCGCACTGATTTGCCCGTCAGATTTCCCGGTGAGAGAAACTGCCATTTGATCGGCTTCGCGCTCATGTTTGCGGGAAAAATAGCTGCCAATGGGCGTGAACGGAAATGAGACCAGCCCGCCAATGAAGCCCAAAATGACTAATTTGGCAAAAAACGAGTCATCTTCCAGGGCAAAAATTTTCGTCAGCCAGTCGGTTTGCAAAATACGAAATGAAATGTAAATGCCGATGAAACCAATGAACTCCGAGACGACGATCATTTTGAGCAGATGCTTCTTTTTCCAATGACCTGCCTCGTGCGCCAGCACGCTAAGGATTTCATCTTCTTCCATTTTTTTCAGCAGAGTATCGTAAAGAATGATGCGTTTGGTTTTGCCGATGCCGGTGAAATAGGCGTTGGTGTGTTTGCTGCGTTTGGAAGCATCCATTTGAAAAACACGACTAACGCGGATGCCCACTTTTGCCAGCAGTTCAGTGATTTTTTCTTCCAGCGATTTGTACTCTTCGGAAATTGGCGTGAATTTATTGAACAGCGGCTCAATGACGTACGGCGAGATGTACATGAGAAAAAGACTGAACACAAGAAAAAACACCCACACGAACAGCCACCAGTAATGGGGACTTGCCTGAATGATCCAGAAGCCGACGCCGCCCATAATCGCCAGCAAAATAGCGGAAATGATGATTGATTTGATGAAGTCTGTGATCCAGACTTTGGGTGTTGTCGTGTTAAAACCGTATTTGTTTTCAATTTTGAATGTGGAGTACAAATCGAACGGAATGTCCAGCATTGTGGAGATGAGCGACAACAAGAAAAAGAAAACAATCCCGGCGACGATGAACGGCAGACCGAGGGAAGAAACCCAATGCGTGTAAATGCCGAGCAGACCCCCGAACAGAAAAACGATGAGTACGATATTGTCGAAAATGGATTCGAAGTAGCCAAACCGACTGTGCTCAAAGGTGTAGTCGCTGGTTTTTTTGAGCAATTCACCGTCGATGTGACCAATGAATGGCTCGGGAATTTCATGGCCGTGCTTTTTTAGATAATTTAAATTAATAAATTTCAACGAATAGCTGAACAAAATGATCGCAATGTAGGCAATCAAAAAAATAATCATCCAGGTCGTCATAGCTTTTCCCTCTCACTTTTCTCCAAGATGAGCTGCAATAAATCCGAACATCATGCTTTTGTAACGCACATTTTTCCAGCCGACCGACGTAATTTCATCGACTAATTCATCGGATGAATAAAAATTTTCAATTGACAGCGGAAGATAAGTGTACGCATCCGGGAAAGAAGCGAGCAATTTCCCCAGCGCCGGAACAATTTTTTTATGATGGATAGCAAAAATTCGTTTCTGAAACGGCTTTGTCGGGCGCATCATTTCCACAGATACAACTTTCCCGCCGGGTTTTGTCACGCGATAGAATTCTTGAAAAAATCCGCGTACAGCGGTGACATTTCTTAAGGAAAATCCTGTAATCACGCCGTCAAAGGAATTGTCAGGAAAAGGGAGCCGCAGCCCATTGCCGTACACCCAGTCCACCTGATATTTGCCGTTTTGGGAGGCAAATTTTTGTTTCGCAATTTTAAGCAAAGACATGCAAAAATCTATTCCGATGATTCTTGCCTCTGGTAACTGTTTCAATGCTGATAAAGTAAAATCTCCGGTTCCCGCAGCAACGTCAAGCAAAAAACTGTTTTTGGGGAAATTCCCTAATTTAATCGCTCTTTTCCGCCAGCTCATGTCCATGCCGAAAGACATGTAGCGGTTCATCTGGTCATAATTTTTGTCAATTTTAGAAAATAAATCAATAACATATTTTTCTTTTTCTTCTGAATTTTTAAATCGTTCATACAAAGGAGTTAATTCTTTCATCAAATTTTTTCCTCAAAAACGGCAAATTTAAATGAAATGGTCATTTCAGATGTTTGATTTTTTCGATCAAAATAGAAGTGGAAATTCCTGGCACTTCCGGCAAGATTACAATTTGCCCGCCATAGTTCTCCACGACTCTCCGCTCGGTCTGATCGATGGTGTCAATGGCGTAATCGCCGCCTTTGACATAAACATTTGGCTGAAGTTGTTCGATTATTTTTACCGGACTTTTTTCGTCAAAAATTATGACGAAATCAACACATCCCAGTGCAGCGAGCACTTGCGACCGATGACGTTCATTGCAAATAGGTCTTCCCGTCCCTTTGAGGGCGTGCACCGACCTGTCGCTGTTCATGCCGACGACTAAAATATCGCCGAAGTTTTTTGCCTGCTGCAAATATTCCACATGTCCGGCGTGCATGATGTCAAAACAACCATTAGTCCAGACCCCTTTTTTCCTTGATCGTGACCAATTTTTTTTGAGAATGAGCAATTCGTCCGGAGAAACGAGTTTGGAAATTTCTTTCAAAATTTACTTTTC
>JAADFU010000061.1 GCA_013152715.1 Calditrichota bacterium | reverse complement strand
AAGTTTTGGAAAATACCATCGGAAGAATATTATAGAAATCACCAAACAGAATATTATGATGCGATTAATATTGGAATAAACTTTTATGAGTTGAATTATAATAAATGCTTGGATTTTTTAAAACTTTTACCGAACTGCTTGAAAAAATAAAGCACGAAAGCACAACATTGCATATACACAATGGCGGGTGAAGACCAATAAATGAACTGAATATAAATAAATTTATTTTGAATTATCTTTGTAAGAAATAAAGGATAAAAATGGTTGGAAAAACAAAACATAAGATTGTAATTGGTGACAGCAGGCAAATGAGTAGTGTGCCCGACAAGTCGGTTCAATTAATTATCACTTCACCGCCATATTGGCAATTAAAAGATTACGGAACAGATGACCAAATTGGCTATAATGACAGTTATGAAGAATATATTAATAACTTAAACCTTGTTTGGAAAGAGAGTTATAGAGTTCTTGAAAGCGGATGTCGATTATGTGTAAATATTGGCGACCAGTTTGCAAGGTCGGTTTATTACGGAAGATATAAAGTAATACCTATCAGAACCGAGATAATAAAATTCTGCGAAAGCATAGGCTTTGATTATATGGGAGCTATCATTTGGCAGAAAAAGACTACTTCAAACACCACAGGAGGCGCATCATTAATGGGTAGTTTTCCAACTCCGCGAAACGGAATACTTTCAATTGATTATGAATTTATATTAATTTTTAAAAAACTCGGAACACCCAAAAAACCAAGTAGAGAGATTAAAGAACTGTCGAAAATGACCAAAGAAGAATGGAAAACCTATTTTTCAGGTCATTGGAATTTTGGCGGAGCAAAACAAGATGGACATATCGCAGTCTTCCCTGAAGAGTTACCCAAAAGATTGATAAAAATGTTTGCTTTTGTCGGAGATACTGTTCTTGACCCGTTTCTTGGTAGCGGAACTACATCTCTTGCTGCCAAAAATCTTGGAAGAAATTCTATCGGATATGAAATTAATGAAGAGTTCTTGCCTTACATAAAACAAAAATTAAATATAAATAACGATATGTTTTTTGATTTTGAAATTATAAAGGAAAAACCTACCTTATATTTCAAAGAAGAAATAAAGAAACTTCCTTATATTTTTAAAGACTTTCATAAATTTGATAAAAAAACAGACCCTAAAAAATTACAATTCGGCTCAAAGATTGATAAGAACAGCTCTACACAAAGAGAAGAATATTATTCTGTAAAAGAAATTATCAGTCCTGCATTAATAAAATTGAATAATGATTTAACAGTCAGATTAATCGGGATAAAAGAGAAAAAAGAAGTTAACGGGAAAGCAACTGAATTTTTACAATTGAAAACCAAAGGACAAAAGGTTTTTCTAAAATTTGATGAGATTAAACACGACCAGAATAATAATTTAATGGCTTATGTGTATTTAAAAAACAAAACTTTTTTAAATGCTCATCTTATAAAAAATGGTTTGGCAGAGGTTGACTCATCATATCAATACAAAACAAAAGACAGGTTTCTGAAATATTTCACAGAAGGAAAATAATGAGCAAAAATGAAATAAAAAAATACGGAATATCATTTGGAAAAAAAGAAAAGGTTTTGAATTATGCAAGTAATACTTACCAATTAACAAGACCAAGTAAAGTAGGTGAAGTTATGTCACTTATTAGAGAATGCCAACCCAAAGCATTGGAAGAATGGGAGCAGTTTTATTTTGAAAGAGCATTTACAAAAACAAAAGAACCCGTAAAAATAACCAAAGAGACACTTGATGAACTTGGAGAAAGACTTTATTCAAAAATAACGGAAGTTGTAATTCCGGAATGGACAGCAGCTTTTCAAGATTTAACATTGGAAGATTGTAAAGAGTATATTTATCAGGTAACAATCGTAAGAACATTTGATGGTTTTTTACTTGAAAAATCTGTTGTTAACGATGGTTTGGCAAAAATTTTTCCCGACGTTGAGTTTGAGGAAAGTGACCCCGAATTAGACCATGCCGGTGATATTGATTACATTGGAAAAATAGGAAACAAAGCGTTTGGTATTCAAATAAAACCTGTTACGGCAAATGCAAATTTTGGAAATTACAAAATAACGGAGAGAATGAGTGGTAGTTTTCAAGATTTCGAAGAAAAATATGGAGGCAAAGTATTTGTAATTTTCTCCGCAAGAACAGGAAACAAGAAAGATATTGTAAACAAAGAAGTCATTGATGAAATTAGAAAAGAAATCGAAAGATTAAAGAAAGCCAGTTTGTAACAATGGCTATAAGTAATGCGTGCGAAAGTGACAAAAGTGAAAGTAGCGAACAAAAATAAACGACATAGCAGTTTGAACGAGAGTAGCGTTGAAATCCGAGTCATAGCCCAACCGTTACAACAGATAACAAGAAGGCGCAAAAGTTAAAAAAAATCTGGTTGTGACGGATTGGTTCGCAGCCATTGGGGTGGGGCTTTGTGATTTCGTGCTTTTGTGGTGCAAAGTAAATTAAATAGAGAATCAAACCAACAGAAGTTTCATCCAACGATAAATGGTATAGAAGCAATTTAGTGAAATTTGAATTAGAAAAAACAGATGCGGAATCGCAAGCTCGGGCAGGGAAATTGACATTGGCGCACGGCGTGGTGGAAACTCCGATTTTCATGCCTGTTGGTACACAAGGAACGGTGAAAACACTGTCGCCGGAAGAGTTGGAAAAATTAGGCGCACAAATTGTTTTGGGAAATACCTATCATTTGTATTTGCGCCCGGGCGAAGAATTGCTTCAGCAAGCCGGTGGATTGCACAAATTCATGAACTGGAACCGCCCGATTTTGACGGACAGCGGCGGGTATCAGGTTTTCAGCCTGGCGAAATTGAGAAAAATCAAACCGGAGGGCGTGAGATTTCAGTCGCATCTTGACGGATCGTATCATGATTTTTCACCGGAAAGCGTGGTGCGAACACAGCGCATTTTGGGCTCGGACATCATGATGGTGTTGGACGAATGTACGCCGTATCCTTGCACTCTGCAGCAGGCGGTTGATTCCAACGAACTGACTCTGCAATGGGCGGAACGTTCGCTGAAAGCATTTCTGCAGTCGGAGCCGTTGTACGGTCATGAACAGACAATTTTCGGGATTGTTCAGGGAAGCACGTACGAGGAAGTGCGTCGCCGCAGCGCCAATGAGTTGGTGGAAATGGATTTTCCCGGCTACGCGATCGGTGGGCTTTCCGTCGGCGAACCCAAGCAAATTATGTACGATATGACTGCGTTTTGCACGGAAATTTTACCGGAAAACAAGCCGCGCTATTTGATGGGAGTCGGTAAACCGGAAGATGTTTTGGAAGGCATCGAACGCGGCGTGGACATGTTCGATTGCGTCATGCCGACACGCAACGGCCGCAAAGGCACGGTCTTTACGCGCAACGGCGTGTTAGTGGTCAAAAATGCCACTTTCAAAGATGATTTTTCTCCCATTGATTCGGAGTGTGATTGTTACACGTGTCGGAATTTTTCCCGGGCGTACATTCGCCATTTATTCAAAGCCGAGGAAATTTTAGGGATGCGGCTCGCCAGTTTGCACAATTTGCATTTTTACTTGGAATTAGTTGGACTGGCAAAAAAAGCAATTCTGGAAGAGCGATTTTCATCGTGGAAAAGGGAGTTTTTGAAGAGATATTTCGGAGAGTAATTTTTTTATTCCCACTGAAAGAAAATTAATAAAAAAGATAAACCACGAAGTCACAAGACACAAAGGTTAAAAAATAAAGAATGAAAATTTCGACTTTCCGTGTCTTGGTGACAAAAAAAGTTAATAACAATAATTTTGGAGGTAACTGTGATTCACAACGTAATGTTACTCGCAATGGGCGCTCAAGGCAATGCTCCTGGCGGCGGAAGTCCGAGCACAATGGGACTGTGGTTGCCGATTATTCTGATTTTTGCCATCATGTATTTTTTAATTTTCAGGCCACAGGCAAAAAAACAAAAAGAGCAAAAATTGATGATCGAGGCGCTCAAAAAAGGCGATAAAATCATCACCGTCGGCGGCATTCACGGAGAAATCGTCGGCATCCGCGAGAAAGACGGCGTGCTCATCGTTAAAATCGCGGACAACACGAAGATCGAACTGGTGCGTTCGTCAGTAGCAAAAATAATCAATAATTAAGGTCGTAATCGAGATGAGAGTAATCAAATACGGCAATCCAATTTTACGCATGAAAGCGAAACGGGTGGAAAAAGTTGATCATCGGATTCGTCAGTTGGCCGAAAAAATGATCGAAAAGATGCGAGACGAGGAGGGAATCGGTTTGGCTGCGCCGCAAGTGGCGGAATCATTTTCGCTGCTGGTCGTGGACCATAGTCTGATCGAAGAGGACGGGGAGCCCGCGGCATATTTGAATCCGGAAATTTTGTTCGCGGAAGGTGAATCTGTGATAGAAGAGGGGTGCCTCAGCATCCCGGATGTCCGTGAAGATGTGAAAAGACCGGAAGTGATTACGGTTCGCTATCAGGATATTAATAGCAATATTCATGAGAAGCAGATAGACGGCTTATTGGCGCGCGTGTTGCAGCACGAAATTGATCATTTGAACGGCGTGTTGTTCGTGGATCGCATCAGCTCGGTCAAGAAAAAATTGTTGCATAAAAAATTGAGACAGATTGCCGCGGAAGAGCGGGAAATTATGGCGCAAGTTGCGTGAAAACAGCAGGTGACGAATGAAGTTGATTTTTATGGGGACGCCCGAGTTCGCAGTTCCGTCGTTGCAGAAACTTCATCAGAGCAATCATCAGGTGATCGCCGTCGTGACCGGTCAGAATAAACCGGTAGGTCGCGGTCAGAAAATTCGTGAGACGCAGATAAAATTGACGGCGCGTGAATTAGGAATTCCGATTTTGACGCCGGAAAAATTGTCGGACGCGAGTTTTGCAGAGCAATTGCAGCGCTATGGCGCGGATTTGTTTGTCGTGGTGGCATTTCGCATTCTTCCGCCGTCGGTTTTCACTATTCCGCCCAAAGGAACGATTAATTTGCACGCGTCACTGTTGCCAAAATATCGCGGCGCGGCACCAATTAACTGGGCGATCATCAACGGCGACAAAGAGACCGGCGTGACTACTTTTTTCATCGAGGAAAAAGTGGACACCGGAGAATGGATTTTTCAACGCAAAGTTCCCATCGGCGAAAACGAAACTGCCGGCGAATTGCACGATAAATTGAGCCAGACCGGCGCCGAACTTCTGCTGGAGACGGTAAACGCTATCGAAAAGGGAGCTGCGCCGCGCATCAAGCAAATCGGCAAAGCAACGAGAGCGCCAAAAATCACTCGTGAGATTTGTCATTTGAATTGGACGCTGGACGCGGAAATTGTTTTCAACTATATTCGCGGTTTGTCGCCGTATCCGCGGGCGTTTTCTGTCTTGCGGGGCGAAGAACTGAAAATTTTGCAGGCGGAAATTTTTTCTGATGATGAACAGATGGGCGCTGAACCCGGTCAGGTCGTCGCTGTGCAGAAAGATCGGTTTTTGGTCGCCTGCGGAAAAGGCGCCCTGGCAATTACCCGCGTGCAGCCGCCGAACAGACGTCCCATGTTTGCAGCGGAATATTTGCGCGGATATGCTCTTGAAACGGGTGAAATATTGAGCTGAGCGATTCTTTTTGGCGCCGATTTTTTTTAAATGCAAAATCAGGAAATAATGTTTTGATCAATGCTTTTTTCAATCAGAAGGATTTATGTCAGCGCGCCAAATAGTCATTCATTTGTTGGAGCAGTGGAATAGCACGGAAACCTATGCCGATATTTTGTTCGAAAAAATTCTGAAAGAAAAAGAATTGAAGCCTTCGGACAGGGCATTGACGCAGGAGATCTTTTTCGGCGTCATTCGCTGGCAGAATCAATTGAACTGGATCATCGATTATTTTTATCAGGGCGACATTGCTCGCGCGCCCCGTTTCATTCGCTACATTTTGCAGAGTGGAATTTATCAACTGCTCTATTTGGAACGAATCCCGGATTACGCGGTCGTCAATGAAGCGGTTCGGCTGGCGCGAAAACGGGGTGGAAATTTTTGGTCGCGAAAAGTGAACGCCATTTTGCGCAATTACATCAGAAAATCGGAGCAGGTTGTTTACCCTGATCCCAGCAAAGACATTGTTGATTTTATTTCAGTTCGCTATTCGCATCCGCGATGGCTGGTGCAGCGTTGGCTGGAAAGATGGGGCCAAAGCGAGACAATTTCCCTGTGCAAAACAAATAACCAAAGCCCTCTGATTTCGCTGCGCGCCAATCGGCTGCGCGTCAGTGCAGAAGATTTTGCAGCTTTTCTGGCGGAAGAAAACATTGAATTCACTCAAATTGAAGACGTGCCTGATTTTTTTCAGGTCACTTCTTTTGCGGAAATCGGTCGCGGCGAATTTTTCCGTCAGGGGTATTTTTCTGTGCAGGATGCCAGCGCCGGGCTGGCCTGTCGTTTGTTGTCGCCGCAGTCGGGGGAGAAAATTTTGGATTTGTGCGCCGCTCCTGGGGGAAAAAGCGGTTATTTGTTAGAATTGTCTTCGGGAAAAGCGACTATTTTTTCTGCGGATGTCAATTTTCATCGGTTGCAATTAGTAAAACAAAATTTGTCGCGTTTGAAATTTGCGACGAATCGTTTGATTCAGGCGGATGCGACAAATTTTTCAAGTGGGCCCGTGGACAAAATATTGATTGACGCACCGTGTTCCGGATTGGGCGTTTTATCCAAACGAGTGGATTTGCGCTGGCGACGGACTCCCGAGGAAATGCGCGAATTGCCTAATTTGCAAATGGCTATTCTGGAGAATGCCGCAAAATTAGTCAAAACCGGCGGCGTCATAGTTTACGCGACCTGCACCATTGAACCGGAAGAAAACGATCAGGTTGTAGGAAAATTTCTAAATATTCATCCTGAGTTTAAAATAGAGCACGCGGATCGGTTCGTTCCCGAACGATTTGTCGCCGCTGAAGGTTGGGTTCAGACTTTTTCCCATCGACACAAAATGGACGGGTCGTTCGCAACACGGTTGAAAAAAATTAATGCAAAATAGAATCTCGATTTATCGGGTGGAGAGTTTATGGCTTTGAATAATTTGGTAAAAAAAACCATTATTATCTTCTTGATATTGTTTGGGTTATTTTTAGCGTTTTATCTTCTGCTCGATCAATTTTTTATGCCTTTTTACACAAGACATGGTCAACAGATTCAGGTTCCTGACCTGACAAATATGTTTTACGAAGACGCCAAAGATACGCTGAACCGGCTGTCGCTGAAAATTGTGGAAGAGGATAAAAAATTTGATCCATCCAATACGTACCCCATCGGCGTCGTGATGTCGCAAAACCCAATACCACAAGCCAAAGTGAAAAAAGGGCGGCGAATTTATGTTATTGTAAGCAAGGGCGAGCCTACCTTGGAAATGCCGAACCTGGTTACCAAATCGGAGCGCAATGCCATTTTTTCTATTAACAAACTGGGCTTGATATCTAAAGGCATTCGTTACGAGCACTCGGATCTTTATCAAGCCGGGGTAGTTTCCAGCCAAAGTATCCCGCCGGGAACGGAAATCAAGCCGGGCGCCGAGATCGAACTGACAGTGAGCCTGGGGCTTTATCCCGATAAATTCATTGTGCCGGACCTTATCGGACGGAATTTGAACGACGCGAGAACGATCATCATAAAATCGGGTCTGACGCTCGGCGAAGTAAATTTTCAAATTGCCGAAGATTTGCTGCCGCTGACTGTGATTAGCCAGTCGTTGCAGCCGCAGACAGAAGTCACTCAGGGCGACACAATCAATCTTTTGGTGAGCAAATTGCTCCCATCATCCGAGGAAAAAAATAAATGATTCATATTGCGCCATCAGTGCTCGCCGCCGATTTTTCGCGGTTGCGGGAACAACTGAACGAAATCAAGCAAGCCGGGATCGATTGGCTTCATGTGGATATCATGGACGGACATTTCGTTCCCAATTTGACATTTGGGCCTAAAATTGTAAAAACTTTGCGCGGGCTATGGCAGGGAACGCTGGATGTCCATCTCATGGTTGAGGAGCCAGATTTTTTAATTCCGGACTTTCGCGACGCCGGCGCCGATATTCTGACTGTGCACGTAGAAGCGGTGAAACATTTGCATCGCACGGTTCAATTGGTGGAAAAACTGGGTGCAAAAGCCGGTGTGGCGCTCAATCCGGCGACGCCGGCGGCACTGTTGGAAGAAATTTTGCCGCTAATTGACGTCGTGCTGGTGATGTCTGTCAATCCTGGTTTTGGCGGACAGAAATTCATTCCGCATGTCTTGCCGAAAATCAGGCGCTTAAAAGAAATGGCGAAACTCATAGGGAGACAAATCGACATCGAAGTGGACGGCGGCGTCAATGCGGAAACAGCAAAATTGGTCGTGGAAAACGGGGCGAATGTTCTCATTGCCGGGACCGCGATTTTTGGCAGAGATGACGCCAAAACTGCTATCCGAGAAATTCACAAAGCAGTCGGGACGTGAAAATAAAATATTACTCATGCGATTGGTTGCTGACGAGAATTAAAAAAAACCAAAATGAATGAAATATTCTATTATTCTTTTCAGTTTTTGGCAAATTATCAACGGTCTTAATTAAGACTTGACAATAAGGTGCGATTTTTCTATATTATCGTAGCAGACGTAAACTAGATAAATTACTCGTTCAAGTGTCCTTAAAAAAAGGTAAGTTATGACCCAACTTGAGTGTCAATTCTCTGAAAATTTGAGTGTCAGAGAAGTTAACATAAAATCATCGCCAAAAAACAATGGATCTTCGTCCATCGATTCAGTACCATATTTGGAAGAATTAGGCATTAATATTATTGAGAGGCCTCAACCAATTCAGTTTTTTCCAAATTCCAACGAACTAGTTCACGGATGGTCTTCTTATGTTCAGGGCTTTTCGGCTAATTTTGTCCAAAATATAATCAATAGATACAAAACTGATTATATTTCTCCAGTCATTTTTGATCCATTCGCAGGAAGTGGGACTGCGTTAGTCCAGGCAAAACTAAATGGTTATAAATCTTATGGTGTGGAACTCAATCCTCTGCTTCAGTTTATTGCTCAAAACAAACTGAATACATGGGATGTGGGGCCTGATTTGCTGCTGAAAATATCAAAAGATTTACCCCTTGACAAAAAGACAGACGCGCCAAGTTTTCTTAAATCAAAGAAACATTTTAATCCGGGAGTTTTAGTCAATTTAGAGAAACTCAAAGGCGGAATAGATTCTTTTGAACCATCGACACCGCAAGAAAGAAAAATAAAAAATTTG
>JAADFU010000060.1 GCA_013152715.1 Calditrichota bacterium | reverse complement strand
CCGCCAAGCACGTTAGCGCATATAACAAAAAACTGATTGGTATCTACGGCTTTGTCAGGTCCAATCAAAAATTCCCACCAGCCCGGTGATTCGTCCAATTCCCCGGAAGCGGCGTGACTTGTGCCGGTCAGGGCATGACAGATCAGGATGGCATTGTCTTTTTCTTCGTTCAGCTCACCCCAGGTTTCATAGGTTAGAGTCACCTGCGGTAAAGTATCTCCATTTTCAAAAGTAAACGGGCCAAAAGTGAAATCATTTTTTGTGTGTAAGCTCATTTGTCTCCTCAAGATAAAAAAAATCCCCTTCTCTTTGAAAGAAGGGGATTTTGTGAATACCCATTTGTTTATCTTTCAAAGAGATTAATTCTCTTTGCAGGAATTAGCACCTTGCCTTCTTTTTTCTCGGCAGGTTGCTAAGGCGTCACAGGGCCTGTCCCTCAGCCTTTCTGGATAAACTAAAAAAAAAGCCCTTCCCGGCAATCGAGAAGGGCGTATATTTATCTCATTATGCCAGGTTTTTTCAGGTAAATTTCAGCATCATGCTGCCCATTTTCATGGTCAAAAAATTATGATAAAGCATATTTAGAAACATTCGCATCATAATAAACGCTCAATTTTGGTTATTAGTTTTAATGTCTTTATCAAATATAAAAATTTGAGAATTAAAGTCAAGAAAATTTTGCAAAATTTTACACTTTTTCTGAAGTTTCACAAATCACTGAATATGCGATAGCGGAAATTTATTGTTGAAAAAAATTATTGGTAACGAAAAAAAACTTGACATTTTCATTTTTAAGTTACTATTTAGGGGAGGGCGCAACAGAAAAGGATGTGAAGTGTTTAAGTTAAATGATAAGTTTCAAAATATCCGGAGGAAAGGATGAAGTATCGATTGATATTTATCGGGTTTGGATTAGTGGGACAAGGATTGACAGAGATTTTAATTAACAAAAGACATTGGCTAAAAGAGAAATATAATTTTGAATGTGAAATAGTCGCCGTTTCTGCAAAATCCAAAGGCGCTGTTGCCGATGAAAAAGGTTTATCTGCAGAAAAGTTGCTGGAATTGGTGCATCAGGGCAAAAGTCTGGAGGAATATCCGGATGGCGTGAAGGGGTTGAGCCCATTGCAGACGATTGAGCAGTTGGAAGCTGATATTTTAATTGAAGTTACTTACACAAATATAAAAACAGGAGAGCCCGCGACCACTTACTGCCGTCGGGCGCTGGAAAAAGGAATGCACGTAGTAACCACCAACAAGGGACCGGCAGCATTATTTTATCGGGATTTGAAAAAATTAGCAGATGCGAAAAATGTCATTTTTGGAATAGAAGGCACCGTGATGAGCGGGACTCCGGTGATTAATACCGGACTTTTTAGCCTTGCCGGCTGTACAATCCGAAAAGTCCGCGGAATTTTGAACGGAACAACCAATTACATTCTGACAGAAATGGAACAGGGCAAGCCTTACGAAGAAGTACTGAAAAAAGCGCAAGAATTAGGTTACGCCGAAGCCGACCCCGCCGCCGACGTCGAAGGCTGGGATGCGCTGGCAAAAATTGTCATTCTGGCAAACGTGATCATGGGACAGCCGCTCAAAACGACTGATGTCGTCAGGGAAGGCATCACTAAAATCTCGCTTGAAGACATCGAAAAAGCGCGCCGGGAAAATAGTCGCTGGAAACTCATCGGCGAAGTTTCTGCGGAAAACGGAAAAGTGAAAGCGAAAGTAGGACCTGAAAAATTGGATTTGTCAGATCCTCTATCCAGCGTCATGGGAACGACGAACGCGATCACTTTTGACACAGATCTGATGGGGTCGGTGACCATCGTCGGCGCCGGAGCGGGAAGAATTGAAACAGGATTTTCTTTATTAACCGATATTTTGGCGATTCACCGAAAATTTGCTGGTTAAAATAAAGCCGGGGGACATCAAAATGGAGTAGTTTAAAGTCATTTAAAAGCGAAGCAGAGCATTAAAGTGGAAGTCAAAGAGGATTGCCTCCCTTAATCAATTAATTCCCTGGTAGAGAGCAGACCTTCTCGGCAAAATCACGGGAAGGTCTGTGTTTTTCTTTGGGTTAATTTTTATTTTGCTTATTTTTCGTTTTGCTTGTAAAAAATTTTTCCGGTAATCACCAGTCCGGCAAAAGCAAAAATGGTGAAAATCAGGCTGCTGAAGGCAAACTGCATGTCGCCGGACAAAATATGGCCGCTGGTGCAGCCTCCCGCCATTCTCGCGCCGAAAATCAGAACAAAGCCGCCAATGAATGCCCAGATGATTCTGTCTGTGGAACTGCTGCCGCGATGATTTTTCCAATTTTTGTGAATCAAGCTCAATTTGAATTCTTTGCGAATGAGAGAAATGAACAGCCCTGATAGTAACGCGCCTGTTAGAAAAATGAATTCCCAATTTCCTGATTTTTGAATTGCGGCGAAATAGGCGTTTTTCGTGACGCCGCTCAAAAAATCAGCCACAAAGGGGTAGCTTGTCGAAGCACCGATGGGCCTGTTGGTCGTCGCCGCCAGAAAAACAATGGAGTTCAAAACCGCCAGCGCAATGCCCGCGTGCAGCCATTTGTAATTTTTGCTTCTCTCTTTATTGTGCAAAAGAAAAGCGATCCAGATGAATGCCAGACCGATGATTAAAATCAGTGCGTAAAAAACGAAGCCGTTGGAATCGATGACGGTTTTCAAGGAAAGTTTCCCGGCATTCGGGCCTAAAAAATTTTCCATTGTCGGCAGTAACATGGTGTAAATGAGCCCGCCGAACAAGCCGCCCACAATTCCGATGAGGGCGTCCAGCGAACCTTCGCCGGCAGAAACGGGGAGTGTCCCGGGACAGTAGCCTAAAATGGCCATGCCGCTGCCGAAAATCAGACCACCCAAAATAACGCCAACAAAAATCAACGGCTTGACGTGATAAGAGGCGAGACCCAAACCGATTTCTACGTTGATGAGAATTATTCCCACGCCGATCGCCGCGGCGATAGCTTTGGCCACCGTAAAGTCGTTGAGCATCGCCAGACCGCTGATGGTGTTGTACCTGTTAAGTTTAGCGTATCGCAGAATAGCGCCGAATAAAAATCCAAAAATTAGAATAGTGAACATGTTTATTGTTCCTTTCCCGTTATCATTGAGTAAGTTGAAAATGTTCTTCAAAAATATCAATGCAAATAATTGTTCTCAATCTAACATTTTTTTAACACAATATCAAGGTTTTTCCTTTTCACGAATAAAATTACTCAAGGAAATTGTTTCCGCTTTTTGCTTGACTTTTGTCAATAATTTTCCTATAATGAAACGAATTCTTGAGAGAAGCGGAAACAGAAGAAATTTTTGTAACTTTTTCAGCCAAACAACGTAAAAATAGCGCGATAAAATTCGAGCTGACTCTGAAACCATATTAATTTTAGAAAGGAAATGGCTATGAAATCATCAAAAAGTTTGCGAACGATCCTTGGCGTTCTCTTTATCCTGTTAGTTTTTTCAATTATGCTGGCTTGTGCTGGCAAAAAACCAGCCTGGGGCGATGAAAAAACCGGTTTTATTTTAACCTATCGTTTTCCGGCGGATCAGGTCTTGAAGTATGAGACAAATCAAACGCAAAAAATGACTCAGGAAATGATGGGACAGTCCATAGATGTGAACAGCAAAATGTACTCTGTCACATTTCTCAAAGGCGCGGGCATCGATGAACAGAAAAATTTTCTCGTAAAAATCGGCTTCGATACATTGTCGATGGCAACAAAAGCCAGAGGTCAGAACATTAAACCTGATGTGAGTAAGATTGTGGGGCATGAATTTAATATGACCTTGTCACCCCAAGGCAAAAAATTAGCTTTCAATGATCCGGAGTCACTCAAAATCAGTTTTGGCCCCATGGTTGGTTCTCGCGGCGCTGAAGATTTTTTCCGTAATCCGCTTCCGGTTCTACCTGCGCAACCTGTCAAATTCGGCGCCACTTGGACAGATACGGATAGCACGAAAATGAAGCAAGCCGGTATGGACATTTCAGTGAGGAGCAAAACAGTCAATACTCTCGAAAAGCTTGAAGTACTTGACGGCATCGAATGCCTGAAAGTGACCTCCAAAATTACAGGCTCTTTAGAGGGTTCCGGCAGTCAAATGGGGGCTGACATTGATTTCGAAGGCGACCTTGATGGCTCTGCGACGTGGTACTTCGATTTCAGAAATGGCAAGCTTGTTCAATCAGAAAATTCCATGCAGATGGATGGAACGGTTACCGTTTCCGGTCCTCAAAATATGACTATACCCATGACGCAAGAAACCACAACAAAGGTTCATTTGATTAAATAAAAATTTTACAGAAAAAACGACAGATTGAGTGGATTTGATTCGATTGTCGAATCTGATCCACTCTTTATTTGCGAAGAAAAGATATCCTCATTGAAAGGATTTTTGGGTCAGATGACTGATAGCTATTCTTTATTTCAAAATCGGAGAAACCTCATGAAATCACGATTTTTTCTTGCGTTTCTCTTCTCTTTTTGTTTTGTTCTTTCTCCGCTCTTTTCCCAGGAAGCAATTTTCAAAAAACCGCTCAGCCCACGAATCGCCAACTACGACATCGATGTGCGTCTGGATGCGGCAAAATTCAAGATTTACGGAAAAGAAAAGTTGCATTGGGTGAACAAAACCGGTGAAACAATCCGCGAATTGCAATTTCATCTTTATTTGAACGGCTTCCGAAATTCAAAATCCACATTCATGAAAGAATCCGGCGGCAGCCATCGCGGTTACAAGTTGGAAAAAGATGGCTGGGGCTACATCGAAGTCGATCAAATCCTGCGCGAGGGAGGTTCCGAATTAACTGACCGCCTGGAATTTATCCAGCCCGATGACAATAATCCTGACGACAAAACCGTTTTTCGCCTTCCTCTAAAAAGACCGATTCCGCCAGGTAAATCAATCACATTAAACATTGATTTTCACGCGAAACTTCCGCAGCCGCCGTTCGCTCGTTCCGGCGCCTGGAAAGAATATTTTTTTGTCGGCCAATGGTTTCCGAAGGTTGGCGTTTTTCAAAACGGAAAATGGAACTGTCACCAGTACCATCGTAATTCTGAGTTTTTTTCTGATTTCGGCGTGTACAATGTGAAAATTACCGTGCCCAAGGAAAATATTGTCGGTGCAACAGGCTTGTTGCAGGAAGTCACTGAAAACGACGACGGAACAAAAACGCATTTTTATCACGCCGAAGATGTTCACGATTTTGCCTGGACTACCAGCCCTGAATTTGTGGAATTCACAAAACAAATTGAAGACGTGAAAGTACGCTTACTTTTACAAAAAGATCACGCAGCACAGGCAGAAAGACATTTCGCAGCAATAACAGCGGCGATTGAATTTTTTCAGAAAAACATCGGCGACTACCCTTATCCGAATTTGACCATTGTCGATCCGCGTCGCGGCGCTCAGGGCTCCGGCGGCATGGAATACCCGACTTTGATCACAGCCGGCACATTTTACCATATCCCGAAAGGCTTGCGCATGCCAGAAATGGTGACTGTGCACGAGTTTGGCCACAATTACTGGTACGGCATGGTTGCTTCCAATGAATTTGAAGAAGCCTGGTTAGACGAAGGGATTAATTCTTACACCGAAACACTCATTATGGACAGTTACTACGGGCCGAAAGGTTCGATGTTCGATATGTTCGGCGTAAAAGTGAGCGATATTGAATTTCAGCGCAGCCAGTATATTCAGCGACCTGATGTGGATCCGGTTGTTAAACCATCTTGGGAATACTATCCATCCGGTAGCTATGGCGTCAATTCCTATCAGAAACCGGCAACTCTGCTGAAAACGCTGGAAAATTATCTGGGCACGGAAACCATGTTCAAAATTTTGCACGCTTATTTTGAACGCTGGAAATTTCGTCATCCGAAGACACAGGATTTCATTCAGGTGGCGAACGAAGTTTCCGGCCAGGATTTGAACTGGTTCTTCGATCAGGCATTGTTTTCCACGAAAACGTTGGATTATTCGGTCAGGTTTATTTCCAGCCGGAAGGTCAAAAAGGATAAAGGATATGATGTCACCGTGTCTGTTTCAGTAGATTCTCTTGAAAAAAAGAAAAATGAAAATGATTCTCTCTCTGCTGCGAGCGACACGTTGAAAGCCGAACGAGATTCGACGGCAAAAGATTCGACGAAATTTTACGAAAGCAAAGTTTACGTCCGTCGGCTGGGTGATTTTATTTTCCCGGTGGAAGTGAAATTCGTATTTGACAACGGAGACACGCTTCGCGAAAATTGGGACGGCAAAGATCACTGGAAAATATTCACCTATGTCAAACCGGCGAAATTGGTTTCCGCGACTGTGGATCCTGACAATAAAATTTTGCTGGACGTGAGTCTGATCAACAACAGCAAAACTATGAAAAAACAAAAGGCTGGCATCAATAAAATCACGTCGAAATGGTTGTTTCTCATTCAGTCATTTTTAGATGAGCCTGATTTGCTAAATCTATTTTCAATTCTAATGAGTATCAGCTAACTTAATCAGTTGCGAGGTAATGATGATCTGGCAAAGCTTAAAATTTGGTATTTCTCAAGTGTCGGGAAACAAAAGATTGATTGCGCTCTACTATTTTTTCAATTTTTTCCTCGCTGCTTTTTTAATATTGCCGTTACACAAAGTGCTGGGCGATTTCGCCGGTCATTCGCTCATGGGAGCGAAGCTGACGGAAAATTTTGATATGAATTTCTTTTTTGAATTGATAAAGAAATATGGCAATATGCTGCCTGTCTGGATGCTGTTGGTGTTTCTTATCGCAATTACCTACTGGGTTGTCATGCTGTTTTTGTCTGGCGGATTTTTGCATGTGTTCATTCATGAGAAAAATGGAACCATCGCCTCTGTGCTGGGAAATTCGGCAAAATATTTGCGCGAATGATTCGCCTCGCCCTTTGGAGCCTGCCGGTGCTGGCAGTTCTTTTTAGCTTGCAGTTTATCTACAGCGGCATTCAGCGTCTCTTATTTGGCAGCGATCCGTACCAGTCTGTGCTCTACTGGGGCGCTTGGATTAAAGTAGGAATTCGATTTATTGTCTTATGGTTGTTCGTTATCATTTTTGACTACGCGCGAATTCACATGGTGCAAAATGAGGAACGCAAAACGCGGAAATCTTTGCTTGCTTTTGTGTTCAAAAATTTTGGCAAAGTTGTCGGCCTGAAGGCGTTGTTGATTATTGCGGGAATTTTAGCCTTGGTAATTTTAAATCTTTTGCAGCTACCGTTCTCGCGTTCAGCGGGCGTCGGATTGGCGGTTTTGTTTCTCATTCAACAAATTTACATAATTTTCAGAAGTTATCTCAGACTGACGACATTTTCCAGTCAGGCGGAATTGTTCCGGGAGGCTGAATCAGCAGAGAGAATCGATAATGCGGGGGAAGTTCTGTTAGCTGTTTAAAATTAATTTCAATGATTCGGAAACAATTTTTTCAGGTGGGTTGAAATAACCGAAGCGGAGAAAGGGAAAATCTTCGCGCAAATTGCTGAGCCAATTTTTAATGCCGATGAAATCAGGAGAAAGACGGTTCAGTTGCAAAGTTTCTGTGTACCAATCCGGGTCCATGTTCAGGTTGCGCGCCTGAATGAGGTTGATTTTGTATTTGCTGATTATTTCTTTCAGCGCGGAAATTTCATCGGGATGATCAGTGAATCCCGGAAAGACGAAGTAGTTCAATGAAATGAAGCGATTGAATTTGCGCGCGATTTCGATGGAAGTAAGAACGTCGTCGAAAGTGTAATTGTTCGGACGATAGTAGCGGTCGTAAAATAGTTTTTGGGCTGAATTCATGCTGACGCGGACGGAATCCAAACCGGCGCGAAATAGTTTTTCGATCACGCCCGGCAGGCTGGCGTTAGTGTTGAGATTAATGATGCCTTTGGCTGTTCTTTGACGAATTTTTTTGATCGCTTCTTCGAGCAAATCGCCCACTAAAAGCGGTTCTCCTTCGCAGCCTTGACCGAAACTGGCAACGGCGCGCGGCGCTTTTTCCAAGTGAGGCACGACGAATTCGGCGATTTCTTCTGGCGCCGGAACGAAATTCAGCCGATTTTGTGCTGCCGTTACCGTTGTATTTTTCGGCTGAAAAGAAATGCAGCCCACGCAATTGGCGTTGCAGGCGGGACTGGTCGGAATGGGCGCTTCCCAGCGCTGCATGACAAAATTTCGCGCCGCGGGACAGCCGTATTTGAAAACGCAATTTTCGATCAGATGCTGCACCAGTCGGTTTCGCGGAAATTTTTTTGCCATTTTCAACGCCGCTTTGTCGATGGCACCCAAATCAACGTGGCGAAAATCCTGTCGTTCATCAGGGTCGATGCGGGTTCCTGATACAAAAAATTTTCCGTCTTTCCAGCCCACGGCAGTGTAAGCATACAGCGGCAGGCGCGGCGCATTTTCTTTTTTCAGAAAACTCGCCCGAAGAAATTGAACATAAGCCGGAGCCATAAAAGCCGCTGCCGCAAAAACCGGCTCGCCCTGATACTCGTCCAGTGCGACAAGTTCGTCGCTTTCCGGCTGGAAACCAATTGCGGTTCTGCCGGGCAATTCAAACAGATCGCTGCCTTCGGGCAGAGGAATGAGTTCGTCCGCACCGGGCAACTGAAATTGATCCAGCGCCATGCCGGTCATGCGAAGCTCGGGAATTTCAAATAGCTTTCCCTCTGCATTGCTCACAACGAGGTAGGGGAGATGCGACCATTTATTTTTTAACATAAATTTGCCAATTTAAAACTTTTTCTAAAATTAATGAATCTAATGTAATGAACTTAAAGCTAAAAATCAACACCAAACTAAACCCAAAACCCGAAATTAAAAACTCAAAACCCGTAACTAAAAATTGAGGTGCTCTATGAATCGAAAACTTTCCCGAAAATTAACCCTGGGTTTCTTCACAGGAATCTTATTTCTGCTGATGATTTCGTTCGCCGTGCAGGCAGACGAAGGCATGTGGACATTTGACAATCCACCGACAAAATTGTTGCAGAAAAAGTACGGTTTTACGCCCACGCAGCAATGGCTGGATCACGTGCGTCTTTCCAGCGTGCGTTTCATGGATGGCGGCTCCGGTTCATTTGTCAGCCCCAATGGTCTTGTTTTGACCAACCACCACGTTGCCATGGGGCAATTGCAGAAACTTTCCACGGCTGAAAAAAATTATGTGGCAACAGGATTTATGGCAAAAACACAAGCCGAAGAAATCAAATGCCCTGATCTGGAAGTGAATGTTCTGGTAGAAATGATCGACGTCACGGATCAGGTACTCTCTGCCATGAAAAAAACCATGTCCGATGCTGATGCGTTAAAAGCAAAACGCGCAAAAATCGCTGAAATCGAAAAAAAGAGTCTGGAAGAAACTGGTTTGCGGTCAAATGTTATTAATCTCTATCATGGCGGCGAATACTGGCTCTATCGCTACAAAAAATACACTGATGTCCGTCTGGTGATGGCGCCGGAGCGACAGGCAGCCTATTTCGGCGGCGATTTTGATAATTTTACTTATCCGCGCTACGATCTTGATTTTGCCTTTTTCCGCGTTTACGAAGACGACAAACCTGTCCGGAGCAAAGATTATTTAAAATGGAATTCCAAAGGCGCGGCGGAAAATGAATTGGTTTTTGTGTCCGGAAATCCCGGCT
>JAADFU010000059.1 GCA_013152715.1 Calditrichota bacterium | reverse complement strand
GTGACAAGCTGCACTTTGCCACCGCCGATATCAATCACAGCAGTGTCGTCACCAATGCCCAAAATGATTTTTTCGTTTTGAGCCTTCCCAAGAATCTTTTGAATTCGCTCGATCAAGCCGAATTCGCCGATTTGGGAAGCTGTTTTTTGAATATCCATATCTTTTTTGCCACCAAGACTCCAGGACTCGAAGCCCCTCTCCTCATTTTTAATTTATCAACTCAAAAGCTCGATGAAGAGCTATAAAACAAAAAATCCGCGGCGATCCGTCTAATCAGTGTTCATCCGCGTTCCATTAAAATCAAAAATTTTCGGATTCGCATAACAATAGCGACACCCATGTGCGCATTCGTAGTACCAGCCAATGTCCCAGCTTTCTGTGCAGCCGCAGGCGGTTCGCTGTCCTTTGGCTTTGCGCGTGGAACATTTTTCTCCGTACGGATGCAGTTCGTTAAGCAGAAAGCCATCAATGCAGCGCGAACGCTCCATTCCGGGCACGCAGCAGCCGTGCAAACGGAGATTGTTATCAGCCGCGATTTTTTGCAGCCAATTTAGCTCTCCCTGCCATTGTTCCCGGGAAAAAGAAACCACTTCAATCCCTGCTTTTCTTAAACGGGAAATAACTTTTCGATAAGTTGACATCCAACTAATGGAGACGTCGCGCACGCCCGCGACGGCAATTTGCGGGGCTAATTTTTCAAAAATTGGCAAATTACAATAATTTTCGCCATCGGGAAGACGCAAATGCACAATGGGATCGAAACGAAAACGGATACGCCTGGGATCACCGACTAAGTCCACAAGCGAATTTAGACGAGACATTGCCTTTTCCGTGGGTTCAATGCCAGGCTCCAAAAATGTACCGCCCATGCCGGTGACTGAATAATGGATAAAAAGCTGATCGTACTGTTTCACTTTTGCCAGCAACGGCTTGTATTCAAACAAATTCGTCGCATTTTTGGTCCAGATGACGAGCGTATGCACATTTTCCGGCGGACATTTTTCTTCTAAAATTTCCACAAACCGATCCGGCGCTGTGCCCACCATGTCGATGCGTCGGCTGGCGGAAATGACTTTCTTCAACTGTTGAACCATCTCTGTTTTATAACCTTCAAATCGCGCAATGATTCAGAACGTTTTCCAGATAAAGTGTACACGAGCTCTACCTTGCTATTATTCTTCCAACAAAGTATCCGGCCTCTGCGTCGCCAACCGAAATATTCTTCCCTGCATGTCTGTACCGATGACATTGAGCGAATCCAGCGGGATTACATTATTGATCAAAGAAACTCCCACGCGAAATTTCCAGTCCAGCTTTCCGTTATCCGAATACAACGAATAAATATAGCCGTGCTGCGTTCCGAAAAAAATGCGGTGTCTTTTTTCAATAATGACAGAGGGATCGATATCATAACCGAAGCCGGCGTCTTTCGCCCATTTCCAGATCGGTTTTTCGGGCCAGGTGTAGGCACAGACAACGGTGTCCTGCATGGTTTTGGCGAAAATCGCCCCGCCGCGTTTGGCAATTCCCAGACTCTCGCGCACGCGGTAGCGATTGCTGCGCCAGATAGTTCTCCCAGAATCCACATCTATCGCTGTCAGATAGCGATCGGGAGCAACGATGAACACTTTATTTCGCGCGCCTACCGGATCGCAAGCTGCCGGGCTGAACAATTTTCCGGGTCTTCCCTGATTCCATTTCCACGCCAGAGAGCCGTCGGCAATGTTCAGGGCGTACAAATTTGTGTCCCAGGCGCCGAAAATTACTTTATCCTGGTAAATCAAGGGCTTGCATTCCACAAAATCTTTGACATCTCGAAATTGCCAGATAAGGCGTCCGCTTTCCAGATCAATGGCGCGGAAAACGCCGTCGCTGGCGCCGCAATAAACGACTCCTTTTTCAATTCGCGGAGATGCCACCACTGGCGCATCGGTGCGAAATTTCCAAATTAGACTGCCGTCAACAATGTCCAGGCAGTAAATGTGCTGATCTGCGGAACCAAAAACGACCTTCCCTTCTGCGATTTCCGGTTGCGAAAATACAGCGCCCTGAGTCTCGAACTGCCAGATACGACTGCCATCGTCCACATCGAGGCAATAAACTGTCCCGCGTCTATTTCCGGCGACGACGTAATCTGTCCAGACCGCTGCGCCGCTGGCGATAGTGTAAAATGTTTCATAGAGCCATTTTATTTTAATTTGCGGAAATTTGTCATTGTCGGAAAAATCAGGACGTTCAATTTTTGTTGAATCGAAATTCAGACGAGTTCCGCGGCTGAGACGATACCAGTAAGGTTGTCGTTTTTTGCCTATGTTCTTTTCACAAATACGAATGGAATCCGCCGTCACTTCAACGAGATTGTAACCGACCGGCGTTTTTCCTCTTTTCAAATTTGACCTTCCCATGGCGCCGGGCAGCCCCTCGAAATTGTAAGCTTTATTTCGATGGCCATGACCCAACAGAACAATTTCTGTGGAATACTCTTTCAGCAAATCCAAAACAACAAACCAGTTGGAAATTGACGAATTCAGCGGATAATGAGTGACAAAAATGATGGGTTTGGATCGGCCGACATCCTGCAGTTGCTCTCTCAGCCAGCGCACATCTTCCGGTGAAAAAAATCCATCGCCCATGCGCATGATCGGACCCTGATGAATGGCGAGAAATTCAATGCCGCCTTTGGAAAAACGAAATTTGTCATCGCCCCACAATTTCGAAAATGTGGTACACCCCGACGGCGACCATTTTGTATCATGGTTTCCCGGAATGATGAAATAGGGTTTTTTCAATGAATCCAGAATCGATTTGGCTAATTTCAATTCCGCATCGCTGCCGGTCTCTGATACATCACCGGAAATGATGGTAAAATCTATTTCGTTATTTAAATTAATATCATGAACCGATTCCCGCAGATATTTCTCCGCATTGGGTGAACCGACATGAGTGTCACTCAGCCAAGCGAAACGAAAGGACGATTTTTGCTCGCATGAGGAAAAAACGAGAAAGGCGAGAGATATTAGAAGGATTTTTGAAATTTTTTTCATGACATCTTTTGGATTAGAGTTTTGTGTTACGAGTTTGGGGTTTATAGTTCGTAGTTTAAAGTTCAGAGTTTTTAGTTTTGCGTTTAAAGCGATTGATTTTTTTGATTTAGAATAGGTCAATTTTACTGATCAATTATTACCGTCAAAAAATTGACAACCAGTTCACAGGCGAACTATAAACTAAAAACAACAAACTTTGAACTAAAATTTACTTTCTTCCCTGCATTATCTGTGCATAAATTTTATTCGGCAACAGCTTCCCTGCTTTAGCAATGAAAGATAATCTTTTTGGGAAATGAATTTCTGTTTTTTCATTTTCCAGCCCGCGGATGATAATTTTCACTGCTTTTTCAACCGTTATCAGAAAAGGCATGGGATGCGTATTTTTATCTGTCATCGGAGTTTTTACAAATCCCGGCGAAATCAGACTGACTTTAATCTTTGTTTTCCACAGATCGATGCGCAAACTTTCCAGCAAAATTCCCAGCGCTGCTTTGCTCGACGCGTACGGCGCAGAGCGTGGCATACCGCGCGAACCTGCGAGACTCCCTACTGCAGCAATCATTCCGCTGTTTCGCTCCAACATCGGCGACAGAAGATGACGCAAAAAGTAAACAACGCTAAAAAGATTCACGCGAAAAATCTGTTCAAAACGATCCGAATCGATATTTTCGATTTCAAACAACCCGCCCACACCAGCGTTGAAAATCAGCACATCGGGCAGCAATTCGTCAGACAATATTTTCCGGCAAATTTTTTCCACAGCGGCGGCGTCAGCGACATCGCACGAAAAATAGCGATGCGGCAAAGCTGCCGACGAAAGCGCCCCGCTGATCTCTTTGAGCAATTCTTCCCGTCGGGCAATCAATAGCAACCGGTTGCCCCGATTCGCCAATTGGAATGCAAGCTCTCTGCCGATTCCGGATGAAGCGCCAGTAATCAGTATCGTTTTGTTCCCTAACTTCATACGCTGGAATCACTCCTGTTCTGCGTATTTTTTCTTCTTTCGGCTGGAAATTTCCTGCTGCACAATTTTCAAACGCTCCCGAATGGGCAATTTTTGTGTACACAATGTTTCACACAAACCGCAGTCAATGCAGCGCGCGGCGTAATCTTCTTCAAAAGACAGCCCCCAATGCAAACTAATTCGCGTGAGGAAATAATCCGGATTCAGCTCCAGATGATTAAAAGATTCCATGAGCTGCGGCAACGGAATCTCCACCGGGCAGTAATCGCAATAGCGGCAACTGGTGCACAATTTATCAAATGAACGATTCAACCCCGATTTTATCCTTTCAATTTGCTCAGATGAAATGGGTTGGAATCCTTCAACGGCGGAGATTGCCTCAGCTAAATGTTTTTGATTGCCAAATCCGACCAACGCCACTGTAATTCTCGGATCATTGATTAAAAATCGCAGTGCGCCTTCGACAACGGTTTCATTCTCTTGAGTGCGCACAAAATCGAAACGATCCGGATGATTGGGGACAATGCCACCTCCCAACGGATTCATCACCACAACGCCGCGTTTCAGCAAAGCCGCTGTAGCAACGCCGTGATCCCGATAGGCAAAATTCATCGCCGAATAGCCGAGCAAAACGCCGTCAAACGGATAATCGCGCAACATATCGCCAATGTCCTCGCCCGCCATGTGCGTGGACACGCAGATATGCCGAATGAGACCCTCTTCTTTTAATTTTTCAAATTCTTTCAGCACACCCTTTGCTTTTCGGCGCTGATAAGCTTCAGGAGTCAGAACCGCCCAAACGTGGAAAAAATCAATATGGTCTAAATCCATTTTTTTGAGCGATTTTTCCAGATCCTTCCGCACATCTGCCGGATTTTCCTGCAAAGTTTTTGTGGAAACGAAAAAAGGTCGCTCCTTGCGAGTCTTTTTCATCTCCTTGAACGCGATACCAAAAATGTTTTCCGATTTGCCGTAAAGCGGCGCTGTATCAAAATAATTGACGCCCTTTTCATAAGCTTGAAGCACTAATTCGGCTGAACCGTCAAGATCGTCCTGATTCTCGAAACGCATGCCGCCGAATCCAATCACAGAGAGAGAAATCCCTGTTGAACCGTAGTAGCGATAAATCACCTGTTATTTTTCCTTCGCTCTTTTTTATCTTTGCTAAAATAGTCATTTCTATCTCATTTTTTCAGCGATCAAACGCAAAGTTGGCAATACCTCGCCGACCGAAATTGAAGCTAATTTTTCTTGCCCAAAGGCAAAATATAATTTTTTATACAGATCAAATAATTCTTCGTAAACAGCGACTGCGCCGGGATCTGGTTCAAATACACGATACGTAGGGCACAACTTTTCCTGCGCCTGTTCAATCGTCTGAAATGCACCCGCCGCCATGAAGGCAAAAATCGCTGATCCCAAACTGGTCACTTCCTGCTCCGGTACAAGAATTGGCATGTTCAGGACATTGGCATAAACCTGATTCAAAACCGGATTTTTCTGTGGAATTCCACCGCCGTGAATGACACGCGAGATTGGCACCTGATATTCTTTCATTCGTTCCAAAATAATTCGCGTATGAAAAGCGGTTCCTTCAATAGCTGCAAACAGTTCATCTTGCGCCGTACTCGCCAAAGTTAAACCGAGACACATGCCGCTCAGTTCAGGATTAACCAGCACGGTACGATCTCCGTTATCCCAACTAAAACGCAACAGCCCGGTTTGTCCGGCGCGAAATTTCTCCAGCCCTTCGGACAGTTTATGAACGGAAGCACCGGCACGACGTGCGATCGCATCAAATAAATCGCCCACTGCGGAAAGGCCAGCTTCAATGCCAAAATAGTCGGGATGAATCGATCCTTTAACCACGCCGGAAACTCCGGGAATGAGTTCCACGTCACGCGCGATTGCCATGATACACGTGGAAGTACCAATCACATTTACCACATCGCCTTCTTTGATTCCCGACCCGATCGCATCCCAATGCGCGTCCAGAGCGCCGACAGGGACGGGGATTCCCGTTTTCAGACCTAATTCTTCCGCCCACTGCGGAGACAGCCGACCGGCAATTTCCAACGACGAGGCATAATCACCGACAATTTTTTCGCGCACTCCTTGGAAAAGCGGATCAACTTTTTCCAGAAAAGATTCAGGGGGCAAACCGCCTAATTCCTCATTCCACATCCATTTGTGGCCTGCGGCGCAGATATTTCTTTTCACCTCTTTGGGGGATTTCGCGCCGCAAAGCAATCCGACGACCAAATCGCTATGCTCAAAACTGCTGGCGAAATGTTTTCCGCTATCAGCGTTGTGACGCAGCCAATGCAGTAACTTTGCCCATCCCCATTCTGAAGAATAAACACCGCCGCACCAATTGATATGGGGCAACCCAACGCGATGCGCTGTTTCGGTGATCTCAGCGGCTTCATTTTTTGCGCGATGGTCACACCAGAGGTAATAATCTCCCAGCGGTGATAATTTATCATCCACCACTATCACGCTCGATCCGGTCGTGTCCACCGCCAATGCTTCAATATCTTTACCGCGAATATTCGCTGAGCGCACGGCTGCTGCCATCGCACTGGTCAATGCGGATAGTTGATCTTCGTGGCGCTGTGTCGCATGGTCAGGATCGCCTGATTTTCTAATCAGTTCGTAATCGCTGCTTGCCGACCCTAATTTGCCCTTCTCGCTGTGAAAAATAGAAACGCGAACGCTCAATGTACCAAAATCGATTCCGGCAACGACAGACATTTTCGGCACCCTTTTTATTTAAAAAAATGACCGCGATATTTAAAGACGAGAAACTTTTCATCAAGATAAACAGGTAGAAATCGGGTTTTCCCCGAACCATAATAGCTAGATTAATATAATAAACTTCTGCCTGATAAGCAATTAAATACTTGAAAAAGTCGAAATTATTTTGTATTGTATGCCTGACTTCTCTTTGATTTTAACAGAATTTTCAAACAAAACGGAGAAAATGATGTCTGATCGCGTTTCTTTGACAATCATTGGCGCCGGAGTAGTCGGCTGTGCCATCGCTTACAAATTATCTTCCAAATTTGAAGACATAG
>JAADFU010000058.1 GCA_013152715.1 Calditrichota bacterium | reverse complement strand
TATTTTTCCAGCAAAAATCAGCCGCTTTGATTTGCAAGATCAAATCATCCGGTAGGTTGTACCCGCTGCCGTCTTTGTGATTATCCTGATAGATTATCTGAGAAAGACCGATTAGGTAGTGTCGTTTGAGACTATAATTGACCTGCACGCCCCCCTGTATATCCCAGTAGCTGACGCCGTTTACATAATGATTTCCCTGATAAAAGGATTTGCTATTATGGTAAAATCTCGAGTGAAAATGAACCGTAATATCCCCGACCTGCGGGTTCCACGCTCTCGTTAAATAAAAAGGCTCCCGGATATTTTTTACCTGTGAGTACGCATGAATGTACAATCCAAACAAAAACAGAAAAAAGAGAAAAGTCAGATTTATTTTCTTCATTTGTTTCGCTTTTTCCTCGTACTCTTGGCGTGGTCAAAAATTGACTTTCTTAAAATAATTTACAAATTTTATGCCACCTATATTGAATTTTGCCATAATTTGCTAATAATTTGGAAAATAAAGCTTGGTAGTTACCCAACTTATTGTAAATAAAAGAAATATAAAATGAGAATAAATACATTTTGGTGAAATTTAATGAAAAAAAGAATGGCATGATTTTTCAATTGTTTTAAATTGGGACAGTGGCTTTAATTTTTGTCTCATTTCGACCTTGTAATTCGTAAAATATCTTTCAAATATGTAACGGTTTTGTTTGCAAATTGAGGATAGGATGGCAGCGCGAATCGTGACTTTAATGCACGATCTGGTGGCGATTCGGCTGTTTTCTTTTACTTGCTTTTAGGACGGAAAACGTTGGATTGTGTTTGCTTCGCTCGCTGGCGAACTGGTTTCCTGCGCTTTTTTGTGGATTTTAGCAATGGGGCTTAAGTGATTGTTGTGGGGCGAGAAGTGATTAACTTCTAAGTTCAGCGGCAGTGATTAATTAGCTTTCCGCTGGAACGATCTGTCTGCATTTTTCATACAATGTTTCCGGAGCAATGTCTATCTCGTTAGCCCAGACTATTGTGCCAAGCTCCTTGGACACAATAAAATTTTTGAAAAAGTTCAGGTCTTTGAACTTGGCAAATACGCCGCCTTTTTCCAGATATTCTGAGAAATCAACAATTCCGGCAGAACCATCTTCAAATTCAATTTTCAATTTATAGTTTTCAATATATTCCGCATTAATAACATCATATAGCATTTGAATATCTCCTTTACCTTACAAGTCGTGCCATAAATATGCGCTACAACAATCAGGCTCTTCGATGCTCATTTGTTCTCAGTTATTCCTAATTTCGGACATAACAGCCAATATTTGCTGCTTGTACCTAACCGATTGCTCAAATAATTTGTTAGTAAGTTTTGGAGAAACTAAACTACCAATCCCTCAACTTCCAACCTCCGCCAAAACATAAGGTCCCCGCGGGATGACGGCGATTTTGGCGTTAGTCCCGAATTTTTTCAGGGCGGATTCGATTCCTGATTCTATCGAGGGAATGATAGTCGCGACATTGGGGTGAATATCATCCTGACTTAAATTTTCCGAGTAAATCATCACTTCGGCTTTGCGGCGCACTTTGGCAAATTCTTCAAATTGCCATTGATCAATAACGAACATGCCCCCTTCGGTGATTTTTTGCATAAAATCTTCCGTGTCCGTAGTGGATTTGACTAATTCGGTGAATTCCGGGCTGCCCAAGCCTTCCTTGCACTCAGCAGAGATGATGATCGTACCGCCCTTTTTCACAATGGGCAGCGCCGCAGTCATGCCCTTGACCGACTGGTAAAAGCTCGCATCCAACGGAGCGCCGGCGGAACTGGTAATGACAATGTCCACGGGTTCGTCGATAGTGTCGCCCACATGCTCACGGACGAAATCTACTCCTGCGGCATGGGCCTCAATGTAATCTCCGGCAAAAATGCCTACGATATTTCTGTCTTCGTCCAGAGACAGGTTTACCATGAAATCCATGCCCGCCATGCGAACCATTTCGATGACTTCTTCGTGGAACGGATTTCCGGCAATCTGCCCCTCGCGCGCATTGGGATGTTCCAGAATTTTCGGGCTGTGCATCACTTTGACGGTCTCCAGACTGGCAATTCCAGGGCAGACGAGCTTCCTGCCGCCGGAAAATCCTGCCATTAAATGAGGCTCGATAAAACCGGTAGTGATTTTCAAATCCGCGTTAACGTAAGTTTTGTCCAGAAGAACGTCGGTGCCGCGGGAAGTCTTTCCCAGATGAACGTGTTCGTCCAGTTTTCTTGCGTAATGGTTGATCACCCGATATTTTTCCGCGATTTTTTCACCCACTAATTGAATCAATTCGTCACCCAGATTGGGTCGGTGAATTCCCGTGGCAATTAAAATAGTGATATTTTTTCGCTCAATCCCGCTTTCTTCGAGTGTGTCTAAAATCGGAGGCAGCAAAACTGCATTCGGCACCGGACGAGTAATGTCACAGATGACCACACAAGCAGATTTTTTACTTTTTGCCAAATCGGAAAGCGGTTTTGTCCCGATTGGCTGCTGCAAAGCGCGCATAATGGCAGTCTCGGGATCAGCGATCGGGGACGACGGTTTCATTGAAAGTATTTTTACAAGATTTCGGTCAGGGACTTCGACTGCAATGCCGCGACTTCCGTAATCAATTCTAATTTTCATGTCAGGCTCCTCCGGATTCGGCAGATTTTAATGTATGAAAAAATCTCTGTTTTAAATTTTGCGCTACAGGAATATACAAATATGCGAAATTAATTTCAAGTGATTAATCGCTTGATTTTAGGGAAAATTATTTTTACTTTTGGTTCACCAGAAGCAAATTTTTTCTTGGTGGCTTCGTATGGTTTATTTTTAAAAGGAAGACAGAAAGGCGGCATGAATGAAAATTGTTCCGTTTGAAATGGAGCGCTACCAATCGTTGTGGGAGAATATTGTTGATTTTAATTTGTCCGAAAGCGGCGTTCACCCATTGCAATTGAATGAACTCATCTCGCACGAGGAGTTGGCGAAATTAGTGGAATTGCCCTTAGGTTACAATCAGACAAATGGCAGCGAAAAACTTCGGGAGTTGATCGCGAAATTTTATCCTAATGCCAACGAGGAAAATGTGTTGGTTACGACGGGCAGCGCAGAGGCTAACTTTTTGAGTTCGCTTTACTTGCTCGAATCCGGCGATGAAATTGCCTTGATGTTGCCCAATTACATGCAAATTTGGGGCTTGGCGAAGTCTCTCGGCGCAAATGTGAAACCTTTCCATTTGAGACCGAATAAAACGCGCTGGGAAATTGACTGGGACGAGTTTCTTCAGGTAGTGACTGAAAAAACGAAATTGATCGCTGTTTGTCATCCGAACAATCCGACCGGGGCGCGCTTGCAGGAAGCAGAGATCGAACGCATTCTGGAAAAAGCGGCTTCTGTCGGCGCCTGGGTGCTGTCCGATGAAGTGTATCGTGGTTCGGAGCGTGACGAGGAATTATCTCTTTCTCTTTACGGCTCTTACGACCGCGTCATTGTGAGCGGCGGTTTGTCCAAGGCATTTGGCTTGCCCGGGCTGAGAATCGGCTGGGTCGTTGGACCCAAAAAAATAGTCAATCAACTCTGGGGCGACAAAGATTACACGACGATTAGCCCCAACACCTTGAGCGACCGTATCGCGCAAATCGCGCTTCAGCCGGCGAAGCGGGATAAAATTTTTCAGCGCGCGCGCAGCTTGATTCGGAAGAATTTTCAAATTCTGGAAAATTGGCTGCAAGAAAAAGTGGGCTTATTTCAATGGATTCCGCCGGAAGCAACCGCCGTCACTTTGGTGCAGCACAATTTGCCTGTTTCTTCGAATGAATTCGTTACAAAATTACGCGATGAAAAGAGCGTACTGATCGTTCCCGGCGAGCAATTTCTCATGCCAGAAGATTATTTGCGCATCGGATTTGGCACGGAAACAGAAAAATTGACAGCAGCGCTGAATTTGGTTAGCGAGTTCATCGCTGAAAAATACAAAAAATGAAACTTCTTCAGCGCGGGCTGCCATCCAGATATTGATTCAGCGGATTTGTCGGGCTCGTGTTTTGGGAACGAATCCATTCGATCACCGGGTCGCGGTAATTCACAGCGAGCGTTATGGGCGTGGGATCGTAAACTGAAAAATTATTATCGCTGCGAGAATAGAGATAGTCGGTAGTGAGCACTTTGTAAATTCCATTCTCCACCAGAGGAGTGCCGTCTGCCAATTTGTAGCCGTCAATTCTGGTCATGCCTCCAACAATCAAATACTGCGTGACATCGATGACCTGACTTCCCGTGAGGTCAAGGGAAATTATCTGATTTTCAAAAGGCAGCACGCCGACAATCGTGCCCAGAGTGATTTCACCGGCGGGAATGGACTGGCGAATGCCGCCGATGTTGGTGCAGGAAATATCCGCCTCGGGAAACATCTCCAGCCAGGAGTCGCAAATCATGTTGTACATTTCATTGGATCGCGAGCCGATTTCGGAATCCGCGTAGCCAATGACTTCGGAAAGCGTGGCATCGACGCGGGCTTTCCATTTTTCGATGACTGCTTGAATTCCCGGGTCGGGAGTGTGAACCTCGTTAGCCACTAATTTCTGGTTCAGGCTGACTACAGTGTCTGCCTCGGTGTCAAATTCGATGTCTACCACAGCGTAGTTTTGCATGTAATAGCCGGTGTGAATCAGCGCCACGCCTTCGACATTATCGTTCACTGTACGCCGACAATGGCCGCCGGTGAGCACTGTGATTCCCATCTCACTCGCTGAGTGCGCCAGGTCTCGCATTTCACTTTCGCAAATGTGTCCCACTACAATCAGCAATTCAGCCCCGGCATTTTTTACTTCCGGCACAACTTCTGCCAGCGCCGTCTCGTAGTCGATGAAATCGAAATTTTTCACGTACTCGGGAAAAGTGCTGTTCGGCGTTGTCGTGGTGGTCAAGCCAATGATGCCCACGGAAATGCCGTTTACTTTTTTAATTACGTAAGGCATGGCAAAATCCGGGCGCTGTCCGGTGGATTTTTCTTTGATGTTAGCGGACAAATAGGGGAAATGCGATAGCGAAAGATTGCGGCGTAAACCAGAAACCTGAAAATCAAATTCGTGGTTCCCAATGGCTGCCGCGTCGTAGCCCATGGCATTCATTACTTCAACCATGGACTCGCCTTTGGTCCAGGTGGAAATTGCCGGGCCTGTCCACATGTCGCCGCCGCTCAAAACCAAGAAAGGATCTTCGTCAGAGAAATTTTCATTTTCTTTCCAGAGCGCCATCATGCCGGCAGCGCCGCCGTGCGTGTCTGTGGCTTCCATCCAGCCGTGCTCGTCGTTGGTGTACAAAATCACCAGCTCGCGTACCGGCTCGTCCGGCGGGTTGGGATTTACCGGATTGCTTTTTTTCTGGCAGCCCAGAAAAACAAGCGCCATCGCAAAAATAAAGATTCCATTGCGAATGAGCGCGTTTTTTGAGAGTGATTTCATTATTTCTCTTAAAATAAGTTAAAATTTTTGTAACTATTCGCCACAAAGGCGCGAAGACTCGAAGTTTAAATTAGCAACAAATTAACACAAAACGACATTCCAACGTAACAGAATTCTAAAATATTGAAAGAATTTATTACCAGTGTTTTCGAAAATTGAGATGGCAATATTGCTTAGGCAAATATTAGAAATACTTTTACGTCAAAATTATTTTTTTACTAACCAATTAAATCTTGGACCCTTGGCGGCTTCGAGGCTGAATAGTTACGAATTTTTTTAATGGATTAAACCGTCCAATTTATTTGAGAATTCACTCAAATTGAATTCTCAAATTCAGTCGATTTTAACGCTATCAATTTCAGCAACAGATTTTTGGACGGCTTGTTCCAGCGAATCAAGATTGACACCCAGGTTGGCGATGCCTAAATTTTGTAATTTTTTCAAGACTTTCAGCGAAAACTGGGTTTGTTTTTTGACCACATTTTTGAATGAATCAGATTGAATGAACTGTTGCGCTTTTTTCATTTCCATCAATTCAGCGCGCACTTCAGCAAGGTTGCTTTTCACTTCCGGCGCCCAGTCGAGCAAGTTTGCTTTTTCCAACTTTTTGAGTTTTGCCAGTAATTTTTCATCGCGAGCGGCTTCTAACTGTTTCAAAAATGCAGGATCAACCGCGAGCCGTATTTGTTTGTTGAAGTGAAATAGAATCGGCGGGCTGACCGCTGCCGGCATCGTTGCTTTTCGTTGGCGCGAAACATCAGAAATTTCCTGGTTCACCTGATACATCTCTTTGAGTTTTGCGCCAAGTTTTTCCCATTCGCGCGCGGAAGATGGTGGGGCTTGAATATTGGCCGGCATTCCAATTTGCCGTTCAGACTGACCATTCTTTTCTCTGGCGGCGATGTTTGTTTTTGCCGTCGATAAATTCAACGCTGCAGCCGCTACTGCCGGCGTTAGCACGGTGTCCAGATTGGTCAAATTCAAAATATTTGCCGCGACTTTTTCCACTTGCTCCGGCGGGATTTCCCGCTGATTCACTTTCCGGGCAAAGTTGTTGTACAGCGATGCAACGGATGATTTTCCCAACGAATCGGGAACCATGCCGAGCAGCCGTTCTCCCAGCAAATTGATGGAATAGTCCAGCGCATTGCTTTTCGATTCTTTGTCCAAAAATACGAGCCAGTAAATGAAAAAAGTTAATGCCACGGACACGATGAAAAACAAAATTTTTTGGATTGCATTTTGCATGACAACACCTTATAATTAATATGAATGACCAGTTGGAAAATTTTAACTAAAATAGCAATGAAAATAATAAAAGCCTTACGGCTTAATTCAATTCCTAAATTGGAGTGGAGTTAAGGCGTCAGCCTTTTAAAAACAATAAATTAGCGACTTATGTTCAATTTTAACTGGTCATTCGCATAATTAATATTCGCCAAACATTTTTTCGTACATATCGTAACGGTCGCTGCTCATGCCGAGGCGTTCGTAAGCGGCTTTGGCGCGCTTGTTTTCTTTTTCCACGTAAAGCCGCAAACCGCGCACTGATTCGGCTTGTGCGATTTCTTCCACAAAACGAAACATGTGAGAAAAAACGCGCTGGCGGCGGAATTCTTTTTCCACGTAAACGCTGTGAATCCACCACACGTCGCCGTTGCGCCAGTCGCTCCATTCTTTCAGCACGAGCAAGATGCCAGCGGGACGATGAAAAGTATCTTTGGCAATTACGTAAAATCCACGATCCGGGTGATCAAACATGAACTGTACACCCTTATTGACGATGTCTCTGTCCAATTGAATATTTTCAGTTTCCGCCGCCATTTTTATTTGCGTCTCTGCGATCCAGTTTTTGTCAGAACTTTCAGCAACATTGACGATGAAATTATTCCTGCTTTCAGTCAATTGATTTTGCTCCTTCGATATTTTTCCGTTCATTTTTTCACCGGGTAGAGGTAATTTTCTCCTTTTTTGATACGAACGATGTTGCCCTTTTTGTCAAATTCAAAAATAACCAATTCGCCGTTGCCGTTTGTCATGCGAAATGTGTTTTCGCCCTCAGGGAAAAGTTCGGTCAGAGAGGCTTCAGGATTGTCTTCGGGAGGGTAGTCGTAACCGTACAAATAAAGTTTTTTGTCCAGGATCATCACTTTTTCCGCCCAATGCGACGGATCTTCGTAGGTGCCGACAAATTTTTCCCAGGAGCGATCGAACGGCACAGGCTCTTCCTCTTTTTGCAGCGCATTTTCAATGGATGGGGCGATCATGTCAAAAAATTTCAGCGCGAATTTTGTCGGGCTTCCGTCTTCGCTGTTGGAAAAAACGATCACGCCCACTTTTGCTTTTTTGTCAAAATAAATCTGCGAACGAAATCCGCCGACCCAGCCGGCATGGCCGATGAGAGTTCGGTTTCCGTAGTGGCGGATGGAAAAACCCAGTCCCCAGCCGCTGTTCCAACTCGGCATCAGCCATTGCACGCGATGCATTTGTCGCAGCGTGCTGGCTTTGAGCAACTGACCTTTTTTGAGAGTATTCGACTCGAAAAATTGGGAAGAAACAAATTTTGCCATGTCTTCGATGTTAGAAGTCATGTTTGCCGCCGGAGTCAGCCCTTTGGCGTCAGTGAAGGGCATGACTTCTCGTTCCCCATTGGGAAGCCGAATGCCGTAGCCGGTCGCCAACGATTTCTTTTGCTCTTTGGTCAAATAAATGCTGGTGTTGTTCATTTTGAGCGGCGCCAAAATGTGCTTTTGAATGTACTGATCGTATTTTTCGCCGGCTGCTGACTCGACAATGGCGCCCAGCAGCGCCATGGCTAAATTGGAATATTTCCACTTCGTCTCCGGTGGGAAGATGGTTTCCTGTTGAGGAAGTTTTTCGATGATTTGCTGCAATGTCGGAAAATTGTGATCTGTCCAGTAGGGGAAAGCCGCCTCCCGCGGCAGACCGGACGTGTGCGTTAAAATGTGCCAGATGGTGATCGGCGGTTCGTTGGGAAAACGATTTCTTATTTTGAACCAGGGTAAATATTTTTCGATCGGATCGGTCAATTGCAATTTTCCCGCGTCCCGAAGCTGCATGATGGCAGTGCTGGTGAACAGTTTCGTGATGGAAGCGAGCCGGAACAGCGTTCTCGGTGTCATGGGAGTTTTTTTCTTCAAGTCGGCAAAACCGAAGCCTTTTTCCCAGACTAAATCCTTATCGCACACAATGCCAATAGCAAGCCCTGACAAATTGTAATAATCCATTTCCGCCTGCACCCAGGTCTCGAAAAGCTTGAGCTTGTCCATCACTTCTGTGTTCTGGGCGACAGAAATTGTGTGAGCATGAATCTGCACAGTGAAAATCAATGCAAAAAAGATGAAAAAAAAGCTGTTTCGTTTCATTTTGTTGCCTCCGTGATCTATTATTTTAGACAGAAAAAATGAAGGAAAAGTTTTTTTGCCACGGAGATACAGAGATATTTAAAAAAAGATTATTATTACTACTTAGCAAATTATGAATATCTATATTAATTATGCTATTCATGCAATTAAACATCTCCCTAAATCTCCTACGCCAGAAGCGCATCTTCGACTTCAAAGGGGGACTTTTTTGATTTTCCCCTTTGAAAGGGGGATTTTCTGGTTTCACCTTTGAAGGAAGGGGGATGTTCAGATTCAATCTGACTAAGGTGTTATTTGCTTTTCTTAAATTTCGATCTCCGTGTCCTCTACGTTTCTTTGGTTACTCGTAACAAAATATTGGAATCAAATATTCTCTCGAAGCTCTTTCCGGTAAATCCAATTGACGAGAAAGAGAGCCGCGATCAAAATCATGGGCCCGCAGATGATGACATAAGTCACCAAAGGAAATTTTCCGTAAGCCATGTACATATACCAGATTGAAAGCCCGAAAAAAATAACCGTTCCGATCCATTCCCTTTTCCAGGCGATGATTAACGCGATGATCACTAAAAAAGTCGGGATTAAATGAATCAGGAAAGTGCCCAATGCTTTCCAGAAATTGGCATATTCCCGGAACACATCAACGGCAAAGATAGAGATGAAAAGCGCGAACAAGATGGTCAAAATTCGCGGGAGCCAGAAAAGGATTTGTTTTGATTTTTCTGTCATTTTTTTTCCTTTTTGTTTTTCAGATAACATAAGATAAGAAACAGACACGAACGAAGCAATAAAATTCTCGTTTTTCTTGCAAAAATTTTTTGGGAAATATTTACAGCGATTTTGACTGAGCCAGAAAATAAATTCACCTGCTTTTGCAATTCTGTCATTGGCCGTCCGATTTCGTAATCTAATGGCTTGTGAGGTTAAATTCAGAAAAAATAGTTGCCATCATGAAATTTTGCTTTCGTTTAACTGAGAAACATTGCATCAAGATAACACAATTTTTCTAAAAAGACTTGCAAAGGCAAAAAACGTAACATATTTAAAATCAAGAAATTACGTGCCATTAATTTCAATGGTATGAAAATTGCAAATTTCCATTTATTGCCTTGGCAAAATATCTATTCTTCTCTCCTTATATTTTATTATTGTGAAAAACCTTTATTATTCAAGGAAATCTCCAATGACCCGGGATACGCAGCAGGAACTTCAGCAAAAATATAAAATTTTGTCGCAAATTGCGCGTGGCGGATTTAGCGTTATTTACCGCGGAGTGGATTTGGTATTTGACAAACCGATAGCGATCAAAGCCATCGACCCTAAATTTTTGAATGATCCCGAATATGTGGCGCTTTTTCTCTCCGAGGCAAGAAACGCCGCCAAGTTGAGCCATCCTAACATTGTCAATATTTACGATTTGGTGCAGGACGACAAAGGCGCCTATTACATCGTCATGGAATATGTGGAAGGCATGGACCTGGGCAAAATTTTGGCAGCGCGCAAGAAAAGCCGAAAAGTCCTGCCAACAAATCTAACGGTTTACATCGTAAAAGAGGTGTGCAAGGCGCTGGAATATGCGCACAATAAACGCAATCCGCTTACCGGCAAACCGATCAAATTGGTTCACCGCGATATTTCGCCGTCAAACATTGTGATTTCCGAGCAGGGGAAAGTTAAGCTCATCGATTTTGGCATCGCGCGATTGAAATTTGCCCGTCAGCAAAAAGGGGAGATCGTGCTCTCCGGCAAGCTGCCGTACATGGCGCCGGAGTTTGCCGGCGAGGCTGAAGTCGATCGTCGAGCAGATATATTTTCGTTGGGCATGGTTTTCTTCGAGATGCTGACTGGAAAGCGGTTGTTCGATCCGGAAAACAGCGAGCAGGCGGTTCATTTACTCAGAAAATACAAACCGAATCGGGGAAAAATCGCCGATCCGAAAGTGCCGGAAAAGCTTCGGCAGGTAATCTGGAAGATGGTACAAAAGAAACCGGACGATCGCTACTACGGCGCCAACGGTGTATATCAGGATTTGGTGGAATATCTGATGGAAAACTCGACATCCGTTGAACTGGATGAGGAATTGTCAGATTTTCTTGAAAAGTTAGATTCCAGTACGCCAGTCGCGCAGGAAAAAAGCGAAACTCTCGTCGAAAAAAAGTCAGCGACATCAGAGGAAGAGGTCAGTGACAAAAGGCAGGGCGAAACCAAAGTATCGCAGAAATCGCCCGGCAATGGTAAGTCAAAATTAAGCGCTGACTCGATTTCCGGGGCTGCTGAGAAAAAAGCCGGCGATGATCTGGACAAAATTTTGACGGAAATCGAAACCGAGTACGCGCAGGAAAAACGGCTGGGCATTGCGCGAACCGCCGCCGGGAAAAAAGCGAAAACGGACGATCAGGTGAAATTTGCCCGTTCGTTGAAATTGGCAGATCCCGACCTAGTGGAAGTCGCTGCCGCAGAAACGGAAGATGACGGCGAAAAAACAATCATCGACGTGGTGCGATTGTCGGCGCACAAATATCGGAAATTTCTCAAATACACGGCGTTGGGGATGTCGCTCATTTTGCTCGCCGCGCTAACTGCCGATATTTACTATCAGCTTTCACCGTTAGGTACAGCCATTTACACCCGATTTTTTTCGTCAAAAATTACCTTGGTCACCGTCCCACTGGGCGCGCGTGTTTATCTTGATGGCCAGCGACTTTCCGGAACGACGCCGCTCACAATTCCGCCGATCGAGCCCGGGGTTCATCGATTGACTTTGTCGCTGGAGGGATTTTCACCAATTTCGCGGGCGCTGCATATTCCGCGGGAGGGACAATTGAAAATTGCCGGAGCGGACGCGGGAGAAAAAGGACGCACTTACATTTTTCATTTCAAATCAACGATTGAGTTGGATTCCGAACCGCCGGGGAGCATCGTTTTTGTGAACGGCGCGCCCTATCCGGAAAAAACGCCGACGACCATCGAGTGGGAAGCCGGAAAACCGTTGCAGCTTGTCATGGAATTGCCGGAGTTTGGCAGAATCGAGGGACTCACCATTGACATTGCGGCTGACACGGCGTTTTTCAATAGTGCTGATCAGTGGACTTTTGAGCGAGTCGGGAAAATAGTCAACAAATATCGCGTTTTGGGCAAATTGCTCAAGATGGTGCAAGTTAGCACGATACCGGAAAGCGTCGCTTGTCTCGTTGACGGGAAAATTGTCCCGCCGGAGAAAACGGGCACGGGTTACAAGTTGGCGCTTTCCGGAGGCGTTCACGAAGTCCTCTTCAAAAAAGAGGGTTTTAATGACAAACTGATCACATTGGATGTCGGCAAAGTTAAAATTCCTCGTCTGTCAGTGGTTATGGATAGACCAGTGCAAATTTTCGCGCGTCAGAGCGGAACTGCGGACACCGCACAAGTCGCCGCCAATGTCGTCAAATTCGTCGCGTCCGGTAAGACTTACCCTGTTGATCGCGTGACGCCGTGCAAAATTTCTATTCCGGCGGTCGATGCCGACATTTTTCTGGAAAAAGAAGGTTTTGAACCGCTGAAATTGATTGTGCCTGCTGATGCGCAGAGTATCACTGCTGACCTCCAGCCGACGACGAATCCGGTTCGCATTTTTGTGCGGGATGCGCTGACAGGATTGCCACTCAAAAATGCGAAAATTTACTATCGTACGAAACCGGACACTGCCGCGCCCGAAATAACAATGGGCGCTACTGACAAAGACGGAATTTTCACAGGTTTTGTGCCATCCGGAGAATATTTTTTCAAAGCGGAAAAATCAGGATATTACAATCGACAGCTCAAAGCCAGCGTCACTGATAGCGCAAAAATAGAATTCAAATTGATTATTCATTGAAAAAAGTTTCCGAGTTTATGTGCGGAAAATTCAAAGATTAGGGGGATTTTTTAAAATATTTTTTTCCCGGGTGAGATTTGGGGGACATCCGAAATAGCGGTGGAAATAGTGCGGCAATTTTACTAAAAATTTTTAAGACCGCAAACAGCGACAGATTTCATCAGTTGTGCATTTGCTGATCCGAAAAGTATCGAGCTCAATTGAGAAATTTTATGAACGGAGTTTTTCATGCCCCGAATCGTAGTCAAGCGAAATAATCGTACCTATAAAGAATTTTTGCTACGCCCGTTTCAGAGCCGCGTCACGGTGGGCTCTCATAGCGACAACGATTTAATTCTGGCGGACATTGGTGTTCGCGAACATCATTTTGCTATTTACAAAAAAAACAGCCACTATTTTCTCGAGCCGCTGGATGGCGTCACTACCACTACTTTAAATGGGAAAAATGTAATTGCTTCTACTCAAATCAAAAGCGGAGACGTGATCGAAGTAGGGGCGCATAAGTTGTTATTTGAAAATGAGTTGCATGAGGCACATTCGGTAGAAACGGCTGACACGGTGGGGTATGATGATGATCTCGCGGAGTCAGAGGTTGAAACAGAGACCCCGGAAAAAGACGTGGCGACTGCCAAGCCTAAAAAAGAAATTGTCAACAAAATTGATGAAATGGCGGCAGAGGAGCAGCCGAAAAAGCCTGCTGTTGAAACTGAAGAAGAATCTTCGGAGCCACATTTTTTGATTGCGATTTATGGCCCTTATCTCGGAAATGTTTATCAACTCAACACGGTGACCACAAAAATCGGCAGAGACCGGCTTTTGAATGACATCGTTATCGATCGTACGCCGAGCGGGAAAATAGATGCCAGCATTTCCCGGCGTCACGCTACAATCGTGCACAGCGAAGGTTGCTATTATATTCTCGATAAACGCAGCAAAACCAGAACCCGAATCAACGGGAAAGAGCTGATCCCGGATCAAGTTTTGCAACTTTATCCCAACGATGAGGTGGAAATTGTCAGCGACCGCAAAAGTACGATTTTGCGTTTTTGTCCCAAGAACAGGATGAATTTTTCCCGACCAAAAAAATCAGGCACGTGGTGGCTGCGAAATCGGCATCGTGTAGGTTTGTTTTTTTCTGTTGCTGTCATTCTCATTTTGGCGTTGGTCATTTTCAAATTTGCAAAGCAATTGTCGATTGCCCAGCA
>JAADFU010000057.1 GCA_013152715.1 Calditrichota bacterium | reverse complement strand
CCTTGTAAAACGACGAGCCATTGGGCTTAGTCTTCCATGTCCCGGCGACTTCCGTATAACTCTCTGCGTCTGAATCATCCAAAATAATCTCGTACTTTCCAAAGTTAGCAACGATATTTTTAGGAGAGTCAATCGTTAAAGATTTTGGATTATCAGAACCAGACAGATCACCACTCCATTGAGTAAAAAGATTCACTCCTTTTGGAATTGCTCTGAATTCGATGACGGTATCTGGTTTCGCCCATAAGCCTGGTGGCGCAGGAATAATGGCCCCTAAGCTATCTGGAGTGGCAGATGTTGATACATAATATTGGCTCACTTGCCAATTTGCTTGTTCTTGAATCGGATTATTCATCACAACACTGCTGGGATTGCTGCTACCAGAATAAGCGCCCGTACCTGTTCCTGCCCAGGATGTGAATTGATATTTTGTATCGTTGTTAACAGTTACTTTATTTTCAACAGAAAATTGCGCTGTTTCTCCTGCATTGTACCAACCCTCCCCGGTCGGATTCCCATAATCTGAATTTACTGTCAAAAAATATTGTGTCGTCCAGGAAATTGTTTCTGTGATTGGCTCATTCACTGTAATTGAAGCCGGGTTATTTGCACCGCTATAACTGCCATTCCCAGAGCCAGCCCATGACTCGAAGAAGTATCGAACGCCAGATCCTCCGGCCGCAGGAGAATTGACTGAAATCTCTACAGTTTGGCCTTCATTGTACCAACCCTCTCCGGAGGGATTTCCATGATCAGAATTAATAGTTACGTGGTGTTGAGTATTCAAGGCAGCGGTAAAAACTGAATCGGAATAAGCAATTACGGTATGGGATCGGCTGCCACCGTCGCTCCAGGAAGCAAATGAATAACGAGTTCCCTGACCAACGCTTTGCGGAGAAGGCACATTAATGGTATGAGGATCCCCTGCATCCCAAGTCGCTTGATATGGAGTATCCCGCTCAACGCCATCGACGTTCACTTTTGTCCCTCCCCCAACAGAAGTAGTAACGGTAACAGTAACCGGATACGTTTCCACTGTAAAGGTACCTTCCTGCGGATTTGTGGCCGGAGTGCCGGCATTCAAAATGCAGCGAGAGAATTGCAGCGTTGTCTCATCCCCGGGATCGCCGACAACTGTAAAATCCAGTTTAAATAAAACTGCGCCGCCTGCAATAGAATTGTAAATATTGTAGCCACTAATGCGAATTTCATTATTCAACTCATTGCTAATTACTTGCAAAGAGTCAGAAATCGTCCCGGTTTTTACAAGGCTGACATTGGTCAATACACTCGGATCGAACGTGATCCAGATGTCAAAGGAATAAACATCCATGCCAGACATGTCGCCAATGTTTACAGGAATGGTAACCTGTGCGCCTGATTGCCCGGAAACATCGGGAATAGTGACTGGAACTTGACCAAAGGCAAAATTTGCAGTAACCAATGCAAAAGTGATAACAGAAATAAAAATTTTTCGCTTCATCTTGCGCCCCCTTGGTGTATTTTGGCGTCCCATCATTTTCCTCACAATGTTGTTTATCATAATTTTGGCAAAATCCTTAATCGCAACATTCATGCCATTGGCACTTTGGTTTCTTTAAACAAAAAACCAATAAATAATTCAAAAATTACTGATTCGCCGAAAATTAGTTCATTATTTGGCAATATTCCTATAATATCTTTGTTTTTCGAAGAAATTTCCAAATAAAAAGAAAAATAAGATTAAGCTTTATCAGAATGAAACAGCAAGCTATTTCATTTCATTTAATTTTGAAACCACATTGCTAATTTGCATTAATTTCTGAATTTATCGGGACATACTATTCTTACGTTACATGTGATAATAGCGAAAAACAAGGTTAATTGCGGAAGTTTATTTTGCTAAAAAGGCAAGAATTTAAAAATAAAATTTGTGCAATTTAGTCATTGATATTTAACGATAAAAAAGCTATATTAACAGTCAAATTTTTTTCAAAGAATCCATTCAAAAATAGGAAATTATGACCAATCTCCTCTTTTCCCTCAACACCGTCACTCCCGTCTTCCTCATCATTTTGCTCGGTTTCTATCTGAAACGACGCGAAATGATCACTACTGCTTTCATTGACACATCATCCAAAGTTGTATTTAATATCGCCATGCCGGCTCTTGTATTCGCGAAATTAGCAACAGCAGATTTTCAAAGCACTTTCCAAATTAAGCCAATCTTAATCGCTTATCTTGGTACAATTTCATTTTTCGGCATAGCCTGGCTCATCGCGATTGTTTTGACCAAGGAGGGCAAAGACCAGGGCGCGTTCATTCAAGCCAGTTTTCGCAGCAACTTTGCCATTGTCGGCTTTGCAATCATTTTTAATTTATTCGGCGAAAGCGGTTTGAGCAAAGCGGCGCTGCTGCTGGCATTTGTCATGCCCTTGTACAACGTGCTGGCTGTCATTGCTCTGGCGACAACCACGAATCTGGAAAAACAAATTCCCATTAAAAAAACAATCAAAGAAATTGTTACCAATCCGTTGATCATTGCTGCCTTCGTTGCTATTCCCTGCGCTCTTTTTCGTATCAAAATTCCGTTTTTTGCCGCAAAAGCCATCGACTATCTCGCTGCGATGACTTTACCGCTGGCATTGATCGGGATTGGCGGTTCACTGCATTTTTATTCCCTGCGCGAATATTCTGCCCTGACTTTCATCGCTGCTGCCATAAAAATAATCATTCTGCCGTTCAGTTTAATTTTAATCACGATTTTTCTGGGAATCCGCGGCGAAATGGCAGGTGTGCTTTTTGTAATGTTCGCCTCACCGACTGCTATTGCCAGCTTCATCATGGCGCGGTCTATGGGGGCAAATTCAGAGCTTGCCGGAAACATTATTGTTGCGACAACTCTGGGCTCGGTCATTACAATTTCGCTGGGAATTTTTCTGCTCAAATCTTTTGCTCTTATTTAAACAAAAAAAGCCCGATAAGGGAAACTTTTGCCGATTCCAGTCATTAGATTATCTTAAGCCCTTTAAATGTACGGTGAACTAACTAACTTTTTTACACCCATTATCCACAGCGTCCAATAGCGGAGGAATTTTAATGAAACGCTCAATTCTATTTTCGTTCTTTTTAATGCTATTTTTTTTGAGTCTTGCATTTGCCGACGAACCCGCCTTAATTCCTGTCGGCAAAGCAGAAGCAATCACCGGCGAAGGAATTTACGCCATGAATCCGCGCTGGTCGCCGGGCGGGAGAAAAATTGCGTTTACTGAGCCCAAATATGCCGGCATCTGGGTTTTGAACCTGAAAACAAAAGATTATTTTCAAGTCACTGACGAAGCAGGCGCTGGTTATGGCTTTCGCTGGTCAGCCGACGGCAGTAAAATTTTGGCTCGCGTTTCCAAATTTGAAAATTATCGCCGCTTTAATGCAGTTAAAATTTTTGACTTGAAAAATTCCCAAAGCTACCAACTCACCGACTATCGCACGCAAATGCCTGCATTACCACAATGGGCTGCGGACAACAACCACGTCTATCTTTACACAAAAAAGAAACTGGAAATTTTTTCTGCGAACAATGAAAATCAAGTATCAGCGACAGCCAGTCAGATCAGCGCGCAGAGGCCATTGATTTATTGGAATGATAAAAATATTTTCGCCCTTCGCGCCGGAAAAACCGAAACGCCAAATCTGCCTTTCGAGGGACCATTTCTCAATGTGGAATTATCTCCCGACGGCCAAAAACTGGCATTTGAAAAATACGGTGGTAATATGTTTGTTTTTGATTTGCTGACAAACAAACTCACCGACCTCGGCGAAGGTAATCATCCGCAATGGTCGCCCGATGGGGAAAAAATAATTTACATGATCACCAAAGACGATGGCTACAATTTCACGCAATCCGATATTTACGCCATTGACGCAGGCGGAAGCGGCAAAGTCAATTTGACAAAAACATCGCATTTGATTGAGATGAATCCCTGCTGGTCTCCGGACGGCAAAAAAATTGCTTTTGATGAAATGACATCGGGAAAGATTTTCATTCTCAAGGTCGCGGAAAGACCAAATAAAAAATTGCAAAAAAATATTCGATGAAATGAACCAGAAAAACTGTTTTGACGATGAGGAGTTTATTCGATGAAATTTTTCAAATATAGCGTCCTATTTTTGTTAATGCTTTCCAGCGCGCTATTTTCTCAACAGGTGACTGGGCTCTCCGGCTGGAATATCTTTTTAGACCCGGGCCATAGCCAGAATGAAAATGTCGGGATTTACAATATTTCCGAAGCGAAGCGAAACCTGCGCGTGGCTCTTCGGTTGAGCGAATTATTGCTGGAAAATACAGACATTGACACCGTTTATTTGTCTCGCACCAACGACCAACAGCAAGTTTCCCTTTCCCAGCGGACAGACAGGGCGAACTCCCTGGCTGCTGCCTGGTACCACTCAATTCACAGCAACGCCGGTTCGCCGGACAGAGACGAAACCCTACTTCTCTGGGGACAATATTACAATGGTCAGGAAAAAGTGCCCCACGGCGGTAAAAAAATGAGCAGCATCATGGTGGATCTTCTCACGCGAGGCATGAGAACGACGACGCTGGGTTCTTTTGGCGATTGCAGTTTTTACACCTGGAGTAACTGGTGCCAGCAAAGCGGCGGCCCCTATCTTCACGTCAATCGAACGACGACGATGCCTTCGGAATTGAGCGAAGCCGGGTATCATACGAATCCGAAACAGGCGCAGCTCTTCATGAATTATTTTTGGAAAAAATTGGAAGCAACGACGTTTTATTGGTCAATTTTGAAATTTCACGGCATCGAGCGACCTGCAGAGGGAATCGTAACCGGCATTATCAGCGACATCGACTCCCGCATTCCCATCAACGGCGCGGTCGTTTCCATTAACGGCAGAGTTGACACGACCGATACCTACGAGTCTGTATTTCACAACTATTCCCACGATCCGAATCAATTGCATAACGGCTTTTACTATTTTGACGGACTTCCTATTGAGCCGATGAAATTAATTGTCAGCGCGGAAAATTACAACGCTGACACGGTTCAGGTGACGCCCTCTGATACTTTTTTCACTTTCGTCGATGTGCAGTTAATCAGCCAGGTTCCGCCGCGCGTCGTTTCCACAACTCCGGCAGCCGGCGACACGAACGTTACGGCGTGGAACGATATCGTGATCGAATTCAGCAGACGGATGGACGCTGCCTCGGTCGTGCACAATTTGACCGTTTCGCCGGAAACGCAATTCCAATACATCTGGCAGCAAAACAGCACAAAACTCATCATGCGCACCGACACGCTACAATATCTGACGACTTACACGATCAATATTTCAGCCGACGCACAGGACAACTGGGGCCATTTTTTCGATGGCAACGGGGACAGCGTTGCTGGCGATGATTTTTCTTTTTCATTCAAAACCGGCTCCTCTGACCGTGAACCTCCCAAAATCGTGAGCAGTTATCCGCCAATCAATGCAACGGAAGTAGAAAATTTCCCCATCATCAACATTACTTTTGACGAAAAAATTGACACCAGCACGGTCACAGCAAATTCTTTCAAAATAAAAAATACCGCCACGGCAATATTCGAAAAAGTTACTCCTTTTCATTATCTCGTTAATGATCAGAGCGTCATTTGCTATGTTCCCCAGCAGCCGCTACAGAATGGCGTCAAATACATCGGCAGGGTTTTCCCGGGCATCACGGACGTGTTTGGCAATAGAATGCCGCGTTACAAATCGCTTGTGTTTACTGTGACATCCAGACAGTATGAGACTTCTTCGATTGAGCCGTTTGAATCTGACATCACGGCGAATTGGTGGGATCCAAGTTCCAGCGGAAGCACAACAGGCATTCAGCCGGACACTACTTTCAGGTTTGTGAGCCACGAAATTGTAAATCCGCTTACGCAAAGCACTTCTTCGCTTGGCTTGAGTTACGGCTGGAATGAAAGCGCTTCTGATTGGCTGATCCGCATTTACCTCAGCGGCGGGGCTCCGAAAAATATTCACTTTGACAAAAATCACATTCTGGAAATGTACATTTTCGGCGACGGCAGCGGCAACAAATTTCGTTTTTGCGTTGATGACAAAGTGCCGCAGACCGCGGCGGCGAATCACGAAGTGAGCCCCTGGTACACCATCGACTGGCTCGGCTGGAAATTAGTGAAATGGGACATGTCAACGGACAGCACAGGAACCTGGTTGGGCGACGGCAATCTGGACGGAACGCTGCGGTTCGACAGCATTCAATTGAGTCACCAGCCGGGTACTGCTGAAATCGGGCTGCTCTATTTCGATGATTTGCAAATCAAATCTCCGCTGCCGACTTCTGTGGCACAGGAGGAAAATCCGGAGCAGATTCGCGGGTTCTTTCTCGGGCAAAATTATCCCAATCCGTTCAACAACGCGACCGCTATTCCGTATCAATTGTCTGAAAAAGCGAACTCAGTCTCGCTGCTCATTTTTAATTCATTGGGTCAAAAAGTGGCTTCTTTTTCCGATTTAAATGCGGAACCAGGAAATTATTTGCTTCACTGGCAAACGGACAACAATGCCAGTCAGCCGTTGAGCAGCGGACTTTATTATTACGAGTTGCACGTCGATGATCAGACGCAAAGCCGAAGGATGATTTATTTGAAGTGATCGAAAAATACTACCCTTTCAAAGGTTCGAAACCTTTGAAAGGGTATCACGTCACTACGTTTTTTTATTGAGCTTACCTCAATTTCCTTTGTTTTTCACCATTCAATTTTTTTATTGACAAAGTTAGAAAAATTTCCCATATTATTTACAGCATAACTCTCCAAGACAAATTTGAATGAAAAAAATATTGGAAAGGGAAATTTATGCGCCCAACGAATCCTGCCGCAAAATACGAGCAGTTGGAACACGCCGGCGACATTCGGATTCGCGTATTCGGCGACACCATGAAAAATCTGTTCGATAATGCGGCTTTTGCTCTTTTCGACTTGATTACTGACGCGGACAAAATTCAGCACAATTTAGCCGAAACAGTCGAAGCGAGCGGGATTGACAAAGAGGAACTTCTGGTAAACTGGCTCACTGAACTGAACTTTCTTTTTCTCACAGAATCTAAAATTTTCAATAAATTCGAAATCGAGAAAATAACCGACAATGAATCATCGCCATGGCGCTGGGCGAAAAATTTAGTCATCACCGCCACCCGTTCAAAAATGAGATTAAGGCGGTGACTTTTCATGATCTGGAAATAATTCAGAAAAAGAATCTCTGGGAAACAAAAATCGTTTTTGATATTTAAACAAATGAGTCAATTCATGCTTTGCTGAAATATCACTTAATTGATAAAATTTAAAATTACTGTTTCCTACCAAGCATTAGGGGATCGAGTCAAGCATAGAAGCGATTATTTTGCCTCAAATAATTTATCACACAAATTTTTTAAAAAATGGCTGAATTCAAATTAAAAAAAATCCATGATTACCTTTGGGAAATCCCCAAACAGGGGGCGATGAATGTCCCGGGGCGCATTTATGCTTCAGAAAAAATGCTGACAAAAATCCACGGACAACGCTGCGGTACAGGTAATGAACGTGGCGACTTTGCCGGGAATTTTGAAATATTCATTTGCCATGCCCGACATTCATTGGGGTTACGGCTTTCCCATTGGTGGCGTTGCCGCGTTCGACATGGACAACGGCGTCATTTCTCCCGGCGGCGTGGGCTACGACATTAATTGCGGCGTGCGCTTGTTGAAAACAGGCCTTTCCCGAAAAGACATTCAGGACAAAATCAAAAACATTGTCTATCGGTTGTTCAATTACATCCCCAGCGGCGTGGGCTCCACCGGCAAGCTGAAAGTTACCAATCAGGAACTTGATCAGGTTTTAAAAAAAGGCGCGCTCTGGGCAGCGGAAAACGGTTTTGGCGATGCTGGCGATTTGGAAAAGATAGAAGAAAGCGGACAAATGGAAGGCGCCGATCCCGATTTTGTCAGTGAAAGAGCGAAAAAGCGAGGTCGTCCCCAATTGGGGACGCTTGGCTCGGGAAATCATTTCGTGGAAATTCAGTACGTGGATCAGGTTTTTGATGAAAATTTAGCCTCGCGGCTGGGGATTTTTAAGAATCAAATTACGATCACCATTCACACCGGATCGCGCGGATTTGGGCATCAGGTGTGCGATGATTACATTCGCGTGATGATTAAGGCGTCGGAAAAATATTCCATTCATCTGCCGGACCGTCAATTGTGCTGCGCGCCGATCCAATCTCCGGAAGGGAGACAGTATTTTTCCGCTATGGCTGCCGCGGTAAATTTTGCCTTTGCCAATCGACAAATCATTTCCCACTGGGTACAGGAAGCATTCATGCGTGCGCTGGGAATGAGTCCTTCTGACATAAAATTAAGCATCGTGTACGAGGTGGCGCACAATATCGCTAAAATGGAAACGCACATCGTGGACGGAAAATCTGCGAAATGCTGCGTCCATCGCAAAGGCGCCACGCGGGCTTTCGGACCCGGCAACTCGGCGCTGCCGGAAATTTATCGCGACATCGGACAGCCGGTGCTCATTCCCGGTGACATGGGACGCTATTCCTATGTGCTCGTTGGGACCGATAGTGCGATGGAGCAAACTTTTGGTTCGACGTGCCACGGCGCCGGCAGACTTTTGAGCCGCAGAAAATCGAAGCAGCAAGCGCGCGGCAGTCAGAGACGAACTGGAACAAAAGGGAATTTTTTCCATGGCAGCAAGCCGGGCAACGATGGACGAAGAAATGCCTGAGGCGTACAAAGATGTTTCCGACGTCGTCGAGGCTGTTGTCGGCGCCGGGATTTCGAAAAAAGTGGCGCGATTGAAACCGCTGGGGGTAATTAAAGGCTGATTTTTGGGGACACGGAGTAACAGATTTTTTTTACCACCAAGGCGCCAAGACACGAAGAAAAAAATATTTTTAAAATTTTGTGTCTTCCTGGCTAAAGGCATTACAACTGAATTGTCAAACTATGTTTTAGAAATAAATTCCAAACCATGAGGTCAAGCCCGTGGACAAAGAGCAAGCCAAAGAACGCATTTCGGAATTACAAAAACAAATTCAATATCACAACTACCGCTATTACATTTTAGATGACCCGGAAATTTCCGACGCGGAATACGATCGGCTGATGCGCGAGTTGCAAGCGCTGGAAAATCAATTCCCGGATTTGGTCACGCCCGACTCTC
>JAADFU010000056.1 GCA_013152715.1 Calditrichota bacterium | reverse complement strand
TCGGCTTTTGGCATTGGTGGGTTTTCAAATTTTTTTCATTTTTTCCTTGACATTTAAGAAAAATTTTGTATATTAGTACTGTACATAAGTTAGGTGAACAAAAATACAGTTAATAAACATTCAGGAGGCGTGAGATGGAAAAATTAACGGAGAAACAGGCGCGGGTGCTGGAAATTATCACGCAAAAAATCAGCGGCGACGGCGTGCCGCCCACGTTAGAGGAATTGCGTGAAGTATTGGGCATCAGTTCGAAAAATGCGGTGTTGGCGCATCTGGATGCGTTAGTGAAAAAGGGTTATATCGAGCGGTCCAGTAAGGCGCGGGATATTCGCGTGTTGAAGCGGCTGGATCAGTCCGAGGATTTTGATTATGGATTTGATCCCAATCATGCGCTGCCGCTGCCGCTGGTGGGTTCGGTTGCGGCAGGAATGCCCGTGCTGGCGGAGCAGAATATTGAGCGTTACGTTTATGTGCCGCAGTATCTGGTGGAAAATAAGCAGCCCTGTTTTGCGCTGCACGTGCGCGGCGACAGTATGACTGGCGCGGGAATTTTTGACGGCGATCTGGTCATTGTGCAGTCCACCAATCGCGCCAAAAACGGCGACATTGTCGTGGCGCTGGTGGGCAACGAGGTGACGGTCAAACGGCTGATCGATAACGGGAAAGCGCCTTATTTGAAGGCGGAAAATCCGGAATACCCGGACATTCGTCCCAAGCAGTCGTGGACGTTACAGGGAAAAGTACTGGCTTTGATCAGGGAACGGGTGTTGTGATATTTTAGGGTCATGTAAAAAGAGAAAATTTCAACTGACAAGCGCCAAATGCGCATCCGCCTGGTGTTTGGACCTTTACAAAAAAGGTTCTTGACATTACATACAATATTTTGTGTCTACCGACGATTATCGCAAATTGCCACAGTTAGGGTAAATTTCTGTCGATTAATCTTGTTGGGAAAATCGGTGTTAAATAAAAGAAAGGGCAAGTGGTAATTTTCCGCTCGCCCTTTTTCTGTTTCTATTTTTGCACCACCTTAATCAAAGTATTCGCCGGAATCACGTCGTTCAAATTTCTCTCATTCAAAATGGCAATTTTCTCCAGATCCGCGGCGGCGACGCCGAAAGACTGAAGCGCCTGGCGTAGAGTCCGCTGTCGAGTGACTTTTTTGATGGCGATTCGCGCTGGTTTGACATTAATTTTCCGGCGGTCGGTTAGTCGCTTGAATCCCCGCATTGGCTGTTTTAGCTTTGCCAGATATGCGTTAAATTTGTCCGGCGTAGTGAAACCGTGAAATACAAAAATATTTTGGTCCATTTTGATAAAATAGGAAATGACAGCAATCGTAGAACCCGATTGCTGATCCGCAATTTGCGAAATGACTGTGTGCGCGGGCAGACCATTGACGTTGGTGTTTTGCCGCGACTGAACTACCGCGCCGCTTTGCTGCAAGAATTGATTCGCAGCGGCTGTGGGTGAATTCCCCTGAGCCAGAGTGAAAAATACAACAGCATCCTGCGCCTGATTGTACATTTGCACCTGAGAAGGCGTATTTGCCAATCCCCACTGTGCTGGCACGGGAAATTGAAATTTCAATTGCGGATGGTAAAACATGTTATTTTCTCTGTAGCCCTGGCGTGGGTCTTCGCCGAAAACCAAACCGTTGATTTTTTGCAAATAACCATTACGATTGACAGCCAGTTGTTTTTGCGGTACATTCGCTTCCCATTTTTGCGCGTCTTTTTTTATACTTTGCACTCGTTCCGCAGGATTGGGGTGCGTTGAGAACCAGCCGGGTAAACCGCCCTGCGCGGACTGGGGATTTAATCTTTGCAATGTGACGAAGAAATTCGCCATATTTCTGGAATCATATCCTGCCTTGGTGGAATATTCAACTCCCAGCGCGTCGGCCTGTCGCTCGTGATCGCGGCTGAACTTGAGAAAAAGCATCTGCGTCCCAAATTGCGCCAGACCGGAATATTTGCGAAATGTTTCGGAAAGCATGCCGCCGATGCCGAAACCTAATTGCGCGACCATAGCTTTGCTGTAGGATTTTGCCGAATGGCGTGCGGCGACGTGTCCGATTTCGTGCCCGACAACGCCGGCTAATTCCGCCTCATTGTTCAGGTAAGCTAAAATGCCTCGCGTGATGTAAACAAATCCGCCGGGAACCGCAAAAGCGTTTATCACCGGCGAATCTAACAGCCGAAATTGCCAATCTAAATTCGGTCGGTGGCTGAGTTTCGCTATTTTTTTGCCGATGCTGTTGATGTAATTTTGTAAATTTTGGTCCTGGTAAACCCCATAAGTCGCAACGACATCGCGGTCGGATTGTTTGCCCAGCGCAATTTCGTCGTTTTGTGTGAGCAGCATAAATTCCTTTTTGCCGGTCACCGGATTCACAGCGCAGGAAATCGCCCACACAATCAGCGACAAAACCACAACAGAAATGATGAGCTTGATTTGAAATTTCGCGCTCATGGTAAACCTCCCACAAGTTGGTTGAATTCTGATTCCAATTTTATTAGGGCTTTTTGAAAAAACTTTTTAACTTATTTTTGGCTTTATTTTCTAATTTTTTCTTTTCTTCTTCTAACCTCTGCTCCGCCTGCTTCTTTTTTGCCTCGATCTCTGCTAACTTTTTATCCAGCAAATTTTTGGCATTGTCAATTTCCGCGTAAATGGAATCACGATTCTTCTGAATGATCGACTCCACTTTTTTTCTGCGAATTTCCGCTTGCTGGCGGACGTAATTTTCTACTTGACTTTGCGCTTCGCGCAGATTTTTCGCGAGCGTGGCTTTTACTTGATTTGCCAGCACCCGATCCACATTGGAATTCATCTGCAATTGATAATTTTCGCTCTCGCCGACTAATTTTGCGTTCAATGTGATTTTCGAAATTCCATTCAAAACATCTCGGACAATTTGCGAGACTTTGTCTTTTGCCGGTTGTTCGAAAATAAATTTTACGGGAGATGCCGCCAAATTCAGCGAGAGGTCGATTTTGTCGCCGAGAAAAAGCCCGGCTAATTCCACGTCTCCTTTGCTGGCGTTGAGCGCAGCGGGAAAGTATTTTTGCTTTTTGAGGGAGATCCTCCCCAGAGCAAAGTTTTTTGCCAGCAGTTTCAACGAATCCATCGGCACTTCGCCGCGATGGTCGAAACTTCCCAACAGATGATATTGATTGCCGTCGACGCGCACGAGATTGAAATCGAATCGCGTGGGTCTGCCAAAAACAGGCGGCTGATTGGTGAGACCTGTCAGGTTCCCTTCGACAAAATAAGCTTTTGCCGTATCGCCGGCGGCTGTGGCAGCGGAGAGTTTTGCTTCACGCAGCAGAAATTTCGGATAGCGATAGTGAAACGGAAAATCGATATCCTGTCCTTTAAGGCGAGGCGGTTTCTTTTTCTCAGGCGTCCCTTTCATTTGGCTGGCAGCGGGAAGATATTTTCTGGCGAGCGCAACATATCCCAGAACCTGCTCGACTTTTCCCACCACAGGTTCGCCAAACAGAAGCATGCTGACGTCTTTGACGTTCAAATCTTTCAGATGCGCCAATTGCTTGGCGCGGTCAACGTCTTGCTGGAGATTTTGCTGAACGGAGGCCAATTGCGTCTGCAGGTTGGAAAATGTGCTCGACAGCGCAGCATGTTTCTCGGTAATCTCTTTCTTGAGACTATTGGCTTCTTGTCGAATTTCTTTGATTTTTTTGACTCCCGTGGTCAGGCTCTGCACATCTTTCATCTCATCAATTTTCAGCGATTTCAATTTCTGTTCCAATTCATTCAAGCGCGTCAAATAGGTCTGCGTTTTGAGTTGCGTTTGCCAATATTGAAAACTGCTGTCAGCAATTTGCTCTAAATTTTCATATCCTTGAACCGTGAGCAGATTATTTACGTCGATCAGAGAGTCAACTTTCAATTTTTTGCCCATGCCGGAAATGTCGAACACCGGGAGTGAAGAAAATTGCTTTTCGAGTCCCTTTTTGGCTTTGGCAAAAAAACCGGAACCTGATTCTTCGGAAACTTCTTTTTGTGGAATGCTTCCGTCTGATGTGCGGGCAGTTCCGGATCGCACATTTTCCAGTTTCATATTGTTGATGATGATGCGCCTCCAGAATAGTGGACGCGTTTCTAATTTTACGGAAGCTCTGCCCGTTTCTAAAATATTTTTCCACGGATCATTTTTGTTGGCGATCTGCAGTCGGTCCCAGGAACATTCCATTTTAAATAGACTGAAATGAAAATTATCCAATTCCACTTTGGCGCCGACAATGGATTGCCCCACACTTTCAATCAATCGCTCGATTCGATAATCGCGGGTAAAATAACCGATGACGGCAAAGATGAGGATGATGGCAACGAGAATGATAATTCCTTTTTTTCGCATTAGTTACCTCCCAGATCGCGTACTTTTTCATAAAATTGGAACACTTTGCTGCCGCTGATCACCTGCACGATTTTCCACTTTTTTATTTTTTCTTCAAACTTTTCTCGGTACGAAACCACAAATTTTTTCATGCCAAAATAGATGGGGAAGAAAAGGATGAGTCCGGAAACAAAGCTTCCCATGACCACAGTATTGTAAAATCGGGTCAGGGGGCCGAATACTGAGTTGTAAATGACCTCCCAGATTCCCTGCAAGAAGGGGATTTGAGTCAAAATAAAATAACCTAAAGAATGAAAAACCGGATCGAGCAAATAGGCAATCATATTCGCGATGAGAAAGGCGACTGTCGCTGCCGCCAAATTAATGTTCACTAAAATGAGAATGAAAAACAGAATCAGTGTTTGCAGCGTCCAGAAGGGCATCAAGCCGATAAAAAATCCCACAGCAAACCCAGCGGCGATTTGCCCCGGTGTTTCGCCTGAACGGAATGCTTTGATAAATTTGGAGACAATTTTGAGCCAGATCATGGTAAGTCCTGAAGTTTATTGAGTGAAGTTGTTTTAATTTCAGGTAATTAGATGATAAAAATATAAATTTGATGCGAGAAATTTTGGGTTTAATTTTTCCTCTGTTAAAAAAGATAAGCCAATTTTTTGAAAATGTCAAGCATAAACATTTTCATAAGTAAAAAATTGGAAAAAAACTTTCCGTACCTTTTAAAAAGGACACGAAAGCGAATACGGTAAAATTTACTCTGAAAAAATGAAAAATTTACTCAAATAGTTCTTGATTAATTTGAAAATAATTTTTATGAAAATGTTTCTTGATCTTCTAACTTGTTAAAAAATAAAAAAATATCAGGAAAAAACTTCCTGGTTTGGAAATGACAATTTTGCTGGTACGGTATTTGACTTAATGGGAAGCAAAGAATGGAAAATACCAGACGATAGCAGAATGGAAAATGATTAAATTATTCATAAGACATCAAAAAAATTCAAAATAAAATATTAAACTAAAATAAATTATGAAAACAAGGAAAAACTCGGATTTCAAACATTAACGATGTAAATAGCCATAATAATCAAGTGAGTTGAGGTCGGCGCTCAAAATTTTGTGAAGAAATATCTTTGCAAAATGAAAAGTCCTGACTTCAGATTGAAATATCGGGTGGGTTAATAAAAAGTGTGAGGTTGAAGATGTGGTGCAGGGATGAAGATGTGCGGAAAGTCTTCAATAGGGGGTATTTCAATCGTTTTCTGCTGTTTTTTGTTGTAATGATTTTTGCTGTTCCTTCCATTGTGTTTGCCCAAAGAATCAGAGTGAACTGGTCGCCGCGGAGCGAATCGAATATCACTCGATACAAAATTTATCGATCCGTTGGCGATAATCAACATTACTCCAGAATAGCTACCGTCAATCATCCGGCTGACCATTATTATGACAATAATGTTGATTACAACACTCATTATTATTACGCTGTTTCTTCCGTGGACGATCAGGGGCAAGAAAGCGAATTGTCCAGCGCTTCGGAAGTGATCACACCGGAAGTTTTCACGCTGTCTGTTTCTGCCAATCCTTCGGGCGGCGGCAGCGTGACCAAAAATCCTGACAAAAATCAGTACGTGGATGGCGAAAGCGTGACACTGACAGCGACGGCGAATGCAGGCTACCGATTCGATCACTGGGGCGGAGCTGCTTCCGGCACAAATTCGTCAGTGACGATCACCATGACTCGCAACAAATCTGTGACAGCTTATTTTTCTTCGATTCAATATTCGCTGAATATTTCAGTTAGTCCTTCCTCAGGCGGTTCTGTTTCCAAATCGCCGGACAAATCCAGTTACAGTTACGGCGAACAAGTGACGTTGACAGCGAGTCCGGCAAACGGATTTTCTTTCGATCGCTGGAGTGGCGACGCGTCCGGCACGAGCCGAACCGTGACGATTACGATGAACGGCAATAAAAATGTGACGGCGCAATTTGCCGCGAAGCACTATTCGCTGAATGTTTCCGTTGATCCGTCAAACGGCGGTTCGGTGAGCAAGTCGCCGGACAAATCCAGTTACAGCTACGGCGAACAAGTCACGCTGACGGCGAGTCCGGCAACGGGTTTTTCTTTCGATCGCTGGAGCGGCGACGCTTCGGGCACGAGCCGAACCGTGACGATTACGATGAACGGCAATAAAAATGTGACAGCGCAGTTTGCCGCTGTCCAGTATACGGTCACAATTTCTGTTGATCCGCCTGAGGCAGGAACTGTTATTAAAATTCCGGACAAGCAATCCTACAGCGCCGGAGAATCCGTAAGAATAAAAGCTTCGGCCAATTCAGATTATCGATTTGATCATTGGAGCGGCGATTTGAACGATAGCAGATCTAATGTGAACATTACTGTGAATTCGAATATGAACATTGTAGCAAATTTTCGGGAAAAACATCGTGTGGGTGGTTTTGTCAATTATCGCGGGTTAGGAGTGCCTATTGCTCACACGCAAGTGGTCATGACCGGAGACACGACAGCCACAATTTTTTCCGATCAAACCGGATATTACGAGTTCGATTCGCTAGATGACGGCAAAGACTATTACACGCTCGCCACTAAAGATGGCGAGTTTGATCAAAGTTTCATTTTGAGTTATGATGCGGCAATCACAGCGCGCCTGGCGCTAAATTTGATTCCCGATACATCGCAAATTACGCGCATCGCTGCGGATGCCGATCAAAATAACGAAGTGCAGATGTTTGACGCGGCGTTGATTGCCCAATATGCTGTCGGGTTGGCTAATTCACACAGCAAAATCGGCGACTGGGCTTTTGCACCGGAAAACAGGCATTACGTAAATCTTGATTCCAGCTATTTGTACCAGGATTTCAATGGCACTATTGTTGGCGATGTGGATGGA
>JAADFU010000055.1 GCA_013152715.1 Calditrichota bacterium | reverse complement strand
AAAGGAAGCCTTTTTTGCATTTGTATCAAAACGGATTTCATTAAAACTTTGAACACGATCGCGAATGAAGTGAAGCCGGACCTGGTGATTATCGAAGCAACGGGCGTTGCCGAAACCAGCGATTTGGAGGAATTTATCGATTCTCCAAACTTGCAGGAGCAATTTGAAATAAGCGCGAATGTGGGGCTGGTTGATGCGGAAAATTTTGTAAAAATTCTTCCGTTCATGCGCGCCGCCCGCAGTCAGGTCGAGTGGGCGGACGGAATTGTGATTAATAAAATCGATAAAGTCGAGCCATTTGCAGTGGATGAGCTGGAGAAAGTGTTGCGGGATTTGAATCCACATGCGCCCATTGTGCGCGTAAGTTTTGGGCAGATCCCTGATGATTTTTTAGGCACGCTGACACACCAGCGAAAAAGAGGTGCCATGGCAACAATGCCTCCGGGAAATATTTATGCACTGTCATTTCAAACAGACGAGAAAATTGATGCCGAATCCTTTCGCGAACTTTTGTCTGAATTGGGTACAAAAATTCTTCGTCTCAAGGGCACAGTGGCATTTGAAAAGGGACGGCGATTTGTGGAAGTAGTTCATGGACAATACAGCGAGAAAAGTATTGAGGAGAATACCAGCTCAACTCCCAAAGGTTTGACTGTCATCGGTTGGCAGATGGGACGGAATGAAATGCAAGAAAAATTTGAGAAGTTGTTTAGTTGATTGCACTTATTGAAAGCAGGCGTCTGACGAATAATTGGTTTTTGAAACTAATAAGAAGAAAAAATGGAATTTCAACCGGATTTTCGACATATCGTACAGGCCGCGTCTAACAAAAAGCCTGAACGTTTGCCGCTGTACGAACACCAGATAAATAATGAATTTATCGAAAAAGTCATTGATGAGCCGATTATATTCGATGAAAAGGATGCCTCTGCCATGCGCCATGCCTATCGCCAACTGTGCGCTTTTTGGAAAGAGATGACGTATGACACTATCAGTTTTGAAGCGGGAATATGTCCGATGTTGCCGGATCATGGCGCGATTTCGGGTGGCAGGCCTGGCCCGATTCAAAACAGGGAAGATTTTGCGCGCTATCCGTTTGATGAAATTCCTGAAATTTTCTGGGATCACTGGACACCGCATCTGGAAGCCTTGAAAGCTGAACTACCTCCGGGAATGAAAGCCATTGGCGGTTGCGGTTATGGTGTGTTTGAAATCAGCGAAGATCTTGTAGGGTACGAAAAATTATGTCTGCTGATGTTCGATGATCCGGATCTGTTCGCTGAATTGTATGCAAAAATCGGTGATCTAATGATGAATTTATGGACTACATTGCTGAAAAAATATGGCGACTTATTTGCCGTTTGTCGCATGGGAGATGATCTCGGTTTTAAATCATCCACGCTTTTAGCGCCTGAGACGATCATCAAATATGTTGTGCCGCAGTATCGGAGGATCATCGATCTGGTTCATTCTTATGGCAAGAAATTTCTGTTTCACAGTTGTGGGAAGGTTTTTCCCATTATGGAGGCAGCAATTGATGCAGGGATCGACGCGAAACATTCCAACGAAGATATCATTGCGCCATTCGAGGAATGGATTGAAAAATACGGTGATCGAATCGCTCTGTTCGGGGGCATTGACATGAATTTGCTTTGTATGGAAGACCCGAAAACGATTCATGAGTATGTTTTGGAAAAAGGGAAACAATTTCGGGACATGGCAAGTGGGTTTGCTATTGGCTCCGGGAATTCAATCCCGGATTACATTCCGGTGGAAGGCTATCTGGCGATGGTCGATGCCGTTAATGAATTAAGAAGAAATTAGCACGGAGAAAGATGATGAAAAGAAATTTTGCATTCATTTTATTGATTTTGATTGTCTGGCAGTCGTTGTTGCTGGCGCAACCCCGGCAGCCCAAGCGAACAGCGCTCATTGAGATTTCTCTTACTGAAAAAGATCACCAGGATTTGGAATCAATGAAAATAAAATTTGTTACCGGCGTAATCGAAGGAAAGGCGCTGGCAATAACGAGCGAGAATGAGTTGAAAGTACTGGAAGAACGAGGCTATAAATTTAAAAAAATTATGTCCGCTAAAAATGAGATTGATCTGTACCGACGTGCGCTTTACGGAAAATCGATGCGGCTCAATCCGGTTTACCACACTTACAAAGAAATTGTTGATGAATTGAATAAATTGAAAAACCAGTACTCCGATTTAGTGAGATTACGCCAGATCGGAGTAACGAGTCAACTGAAACAGCCGATCTGGGCGGTGAAAATTTCTGATAATGCCAATGAGGAAGAAGACGAACCCGCGATTTTGTTCAGCGGTTGCATCCATTCCGATGAGCTTGCTGGTGCGGAAATTTGTCTGAGCTTAATTCATTATTTACTCACTCACTACAACAGCGATTCTCGCGTAAAAAATTGGGTGAATGAAAACGAAATCTGGTTCATTCCGGTGATTAATGTTGACGGTCATGGCGTTGTGACAGGTGGTATTGATCCGCGCTGGCGAAAGAATCTACGCGACAATAACCGGAATGGCGTGCTTTATGAAGAAACGGACGGAATTGATCTGAACCGCAATTTTGATTTCAACTGGGCGCACGGCGGCAGCGGCGATCCCAAAAGCGAGCGTTATCGCGGCGAGAGGCCTTTTTCCGAAAGCGAGTGTCTGGCAGTACGGGATCTGGCGTTAGAGCAAAAGTTTGTACTTTCTGTGACTTACCACAGTCAGGGTGAAGTGGTTTATTATCCCTGGGATTGGCGCGGCAGAAAAGCGCCAGACGACAAGTTGCTCACAAAAATCGCGCACGGGTTGGCTGCAAGCATTACGGCGGTGCGCGGAGACAGCACTTACAAGGAATTTTACGGTGCCGGAACAGTGGGGCAGACCTATCCCTGGCTGTACGGCGTGGTTGGAACTTTTGATTTTATTGTGGAAACAGGAAAAGGGAAACACATTTTTTCGGCGGAAGATTTGAAAAAAATTGTTGCCGCGAATCTTTCCGGCGCATTCTTCATGCTTGATCAGATGAAAGGACCTGGCGTCAAAGTGAAGACTATTGACAGCGAAACCGGAGCGCCTTTATTGGCAGAAGTCTGGTTTCCTGACATCGAGACAGAGGATGTGCACAGACGGATGACTGATTCAACACATGGCACTTTGTTTCGCAAGTTAGCTCCCGGAAATTATCGCATTATTGTGCGCAAAGACGGCTATGACACTGTAATTTTGAAAAGCATTTCTGTTCCGGAAAGAAATTGGGTGGAAGCAGAAGTTAAATTGACAAAAAATAAATAAAAGCAATTTGAATCACAAAATTCTTCGGAGGTAAAGATGGAAAAATTACAACAGTTAGCAGAGAGTGTGATCAACGGCAAGGCTCCAGACGCAGAAAGATTGACCCATGAGTTGCTTGATGAAGGCCTGACGCCGAGCGACGTGCTGAACAAAGGTTTGATCGTTGGCATGGATGAAGTCGGCAGAAGATTCCGGAATAACGAGTTTTACGTACCGGAAGTTTTGATTGCGGCGCGCGCGATGAAAGCCGGCATGAAAATTCTGCGACCTTTATTAGCGGAAACCGGCGTGAAACCAATGGCGAGGATCGCGATCGGCACGGTCAAAGGCGATTTGCATGATATCGGGAAAAATTTGGTCGGAATGATGCTCGAAGGCGCTGGTTTTGAAGTAGTTGATCTGGGCGTCGATGTGTCGTCTGATAAATTTATGCAGGTCGTTAAGGAAAGCAAAGCTGACGCAATCGGCATGTCCGCTTTGCTGACGACGACGATGGTGAATATGAATTCAACGTTGAAAGAATTTGAGAAACAAGGAATTCGCAATCAGGTCAAAGTGGTTATTGGCGGCGCGCCGGTCACGCAAAACTACGCTGATGAAATTGGCGCGGATGGTTATGCTTCGGATGCAGCGTCGGCAGTGGCTTTATTGAAAGAGGTATTAAATTTGCCGGCATGAAGTGAGACAAAAATGTCCTGGCAGCCGGCTGAATCGCTAATGATTTTTCAACGGAAGCGACGAAATGATCGATGGTTAGGAAAAGAATGAATAGCTTTAGACAGGATTGGATCGGGATTCGATTGTGAAAATGAACTACCAAGTCGTTTACTTTATTGAAAAATCAGGCTGTTGAAAATAAATTAAAAAACAGAGCAAGCGCAAGATGGGCTGGTTTTCAATTGTGTTGGAAATCATTGGCTACGCGGCTGCCCGGACAAATTTTTTCATCAGAAATTAGTTCAAAACATTTGAAGCCGGAAATTTGTTTGTACAAAAATCTTGGAAGGATGAAAAATGCGCGCCGCGAGTTGGTTTTTGTCTCTCATGCTGATAATTATTTTTAGTTGCCGCCAGGCTAATTTAGATAAGAATTCATTTTTTGTGTCGCCGCACGGAAGCGATCAATGGTCGGGTACTCTGGCGCAACCAAATTCCGGTGGCAGTGACGGTCCATTTCTGACGCCAGAGCGGGCGAAACAAGCGGTTCGGGAAATGATTCAAAAAAATGAATTACCGCCAACTGGCATCACAGTCTATTTTCGCGCGGGGACTTATCATTTTTCGCATTCGTTAGTTTTTGAAAGAGAAGATTCCGGTACGAATACTGCATTGGTGCAATGGAAGCCATATCCGGACGAGAAGGTTGTTTTCTCAGGGGGGAAGGAAATTGCCGGATTTCACAAACTGACAGACGAAAATGCCCACGCGCACATCAGAGCGGAAGTCGCTGATCAGGTCCTGGAGATTGATTTGAAAAAGACTGGCATTGAAAAAATCCCCCCACGTGTGGAAAGAGGATTTACTTTTCGCCCTAACAAGCCGCTGGAAATGGAATTATTTTTTAACGGAAAAGCCATGACTGTCGCGCGGTATCCCAATTCCGGCTGGTTGAAAATTGCTGAAGTGCCACAATTCGGGGAAAAATTAGCTTACGCTGGTTCTCCTTATCAAAAAAGATACGGCATTCGCGTCGGTCGGCACTACGGAAGATTTCGCGTATCAGACCCACGCCCTTTTTCCTGGTCCAAAGACGAAAATGTGTGGATGCACGGCTATTTTGCCTGGGATTGGTCAGACACCTACGAAAGCGTCGGGAAATTTGACGTGCAAAATTCGGAAGTTTATCCTGCGCTGCCTTACAATCGTTACGGCTATGTCAAAGGTCAGCGGTTCTATTTTTACAACGTGTTAGCCGAACTGGACACTCTCGGCGAATATTACATTGATAAAAATTCGGGCAAACTATTTTTCTACCCGCCCGCTGATATTGAGTCGGGCGAGGCCGTGCTTTCCGTCCTGGACGAGCCGCTGATGGTTTTCGACGGGGCAAAGTTTATTCGATTGGAAAAGATAATTTTTGACTATTCGCGCGCTGCAGCGATTCAGGGACAAAATAACGCATCGATTCAAATTTACGGCTGCGTTTTTCGCAATGTGGGGGATCCGGCTGTTAGTTTGAAAGGCGGAAAGAAAAACGAAATTGTGTCCTGCGATTTTTACGATTTAGCTGGCGCGGGTATTTATTTGAGCAGCGGAGATCGGGCAACTTTGACGCCCGGGAATTCTCGCGTCGTTAACAATCACATTCACGACTACGGCAGAGTTTACCGCACGTACGCGCCGGCAATTCACCTTTACGGTGTTGGAAACTATCTGGCACACAACTACATTCACGACTCTCCGCACACAGCAGTTCTTTTTCAGGGAAATGACAATATTCTCGAGTACAACGAGGTCCATGACATCGCTCAAGAAACCGGCGACGTGGGCGCTTTTTACACCGGCAGAAATTGGACCTGGCGCGGAAATATCATTCGTTACAATTATTTTCATCATTTGCATGGCCCAGGACTTTACGGCGTGCGCGCTGTTTATTTCGATGATTTTACCAGCGGGAATACGATTTACGGAAACATTTTTTACAAAGCCGGCAAGGCTGCCTTTATCGGCGGCGGCAGAGACAACCGCGTGGAAAATAATCTGTTCATCGAATGCGATCCGTCCGTGCATGTGGACGCCCGCGGAACGAGCTGGGCTTTCAAATATTTCAAACGAGACGATCCCCATTTTTATCCGGTGTTGTTTGACAGCATGGAAGCCGTGCATTTTGACAAGCCGCCTTACAGCGAAAAATATCCCGAACTGCTCAATTATTACAACGACGATCCCGCAGTGCCCAAAAACAATGTCATTGAGCGAAATGTTTCTTACGGCGGCAGGTTTATTGATTTGTGGGACGGACTGGATTTTGACATTGTGAAAGTTGAAAATAATTTTATCGCAGACTCGGTGGTTGTGCAGATGAGTGAAAGCACAGATCAGACCGAAGATTATGTTCGCTATTCCATCGACGATCCGATGGTTCGGGAAAAAATGAGCGGCAATACTTTCTTCAAAGGAAATCCCGGCATCAAAGGATTTAAAGATGAGAAGTTTTATCTGGAGAAAAATTCACCGGCATTTGAAATTGGGTTTGAGCCGATTCCGGTGGAGAAAATTGGGCTTTATCAGGATGAATTCAGGAGGAAGATTAGATAGCACGCGGATGAACCGCCAAAAAAATGGCGGTCGTTCCGCGCGGATTAAACGGATTTTCGCGGATTGAAATTACGAAATTTTTATTTGCGGATTTTAGGCGTCAGCCTTTTATGGTTTCTGGTCAACCCGAATAAAATCCTTACGGATTAATTCCAAAGATAGCGACTGGATTTTAGACGTCAGCTTTTTATTGTCCCTTGTCAACTCGAATAAAATCCTTATGGATGAATTCCAAAAAATAGGAAGGAATTATGAAATATCGTTATGCTTTGATTCTATCAATTGTCTTATTTTTATTTTCCTGTCAGAAAAAACAATCACCGATCATTCGACACATTCAAATTTACGCTTCCCATGATGAATATTGCGCCTGGCCCACAGTTGTTCGTGCGGGCAATGGCGATATCCTCGTTGCATTTAGTTTGAACGAAGAACATCTGGGGCCTGACGGGAAAATCATGCTGGTGCGCTCGACCGACAACGGCAAAACGTGGTTAAAACCGGAAGTTTTATTTGACACACCTATTGACGATCGGGATGTGGGATTAACAGTGGGAAAAAATGGCGTGGTTCTGGCTACTTTCTGGTCAACTTTCTGGAGCTGCGACAAATATCGTAATCTGCCGCCCAATTCTTATCCCGATGAAATGATAGAAAAATGGTGCCAGTTTGTCAATCGTCCCGAGTATTTAGCTGCCAAAGATTTGGAAGGACAGTCGGGATTGCTCTCTGATGACAATGGGAAAAGTTGG
>JAADFU010000054.1 GCA_013152715.1 Calditrichota bacterium | reverse complement strand
GCGTAATCGTCACATTTGAGCCGGCCTCCAGATCAATATTTCCGCCGTCATGGCTGACGCCATTGATGCTACTGACTACTTTCGGCTGAATCTTTGCCGCTGTCACTGCGTCATCTTGAATCATTTCCGCGGAGATGCTACTTTCCTGACCCGCCTGCACAAAATCGGAAGTATCCAGTCCGCTCAACTTGTCCGTATTGTGGGACTTGAATGCATAAACAACGCTCACTAACTGTTTCCGCGGCGTCATTTCTGCATCATCGCCTACCTTCACACCGAGATAACGAGCGCTACCGTCGAACAGATCAAAAGGGATGTCTGTGACGCTGCCCAACAGCACATTGAAAATGCCGTTCTGGACTGTGACGTTTTGCGTCTCTGTCCATAGCGCGCTGCCGCCTGTTTCTGCCGCATAAATGGAAAATGTCATGGAATATGAACCGTTCAATCGTTCTCCTGTGCTGGGATCAATGAGCACGCCCTGGTAGTTCAAAAGCTGGGAAACCTGAGAAAATAATGCACTTGAAATAATAAGAGTAAGAATGATCAAAAACCTTATGAAACATATTCGCCGCTTCATTAAATTGTTCCTCCATTTTACTCTTGAAAATTATTTTTGTATTTGAAAGCAGGCATCCAGTTAATTTGAATACCTGCTTGTTTTTTTTACTTCACAAATAAAAGTTTTCTGTGCATCACAAAAGAGCCAGCTTTGAGAGAATAAAAATAGATGCCCGAGGAAACGAATTCGCCAAAATCATCAGTTCCATCCCATTGAATTTGATAAAATCCTGCTGACTTATGATCGTTTACCAGATGGCGAACAACTTGCCCATGGACATTGTAAATGTTTAATTGCACATCCAATTCCCCGGACTGCGATTCTGGTATTGCAAATTTGATAAAAGTTGTAGAATTAAACGGATTGGGGAAATTTTGCTCAAGTTGAAAATCTTCAGGTAAATTAGATGCATAATTTAACTGCTCACTTAGACGCTTACCCAGACTATCTCCTAACTGATCAATTATGGCAGTGATTTCAGCGATTAAAAACTCACCATCTTCCTGGGGTATTTTCCCTTTTTTTATCCATTTGTTGATTTTCTTGATCATCTGGTTCAGGCTTTTAATTGCTTTCTTGACTTTGCCTCTGTCTAATTTTTTAGAGGCTTTATCAAGTTTTTTCTGCAGTTGATCAGCCTGTTTTTCAGTCAGAACTCCTCTCTCCACTAATTGATCGATTTCATCCCCAAGGAAAGCAATTTGTTCAGTCAGAGAGAAGGCAAGATAAGCGACAAAATCACCGGGTTGACTGGTTGCGTTTAATGTAAAATCATCAAATACCGCTACTCCAGTGAAAAATCCGCCTACACAAATACGCGCCAAATTGGCACAATCAATTCCGTTACCAATATCTTTGGCTGCTCCACCGAACTTCTTTGCCCAAAGTACATTCCCAGAAGCATCATAAGCAGCAACGAATGCATCTTGAGCGCCGCTGCTTGTCAACGAATACGCGCCAAAGTTCGCCACGCCGCTAAATTCTCCTGTGATAACAAACTGTGTCTGTCCAAGCATGGAAATTGAGTAGGGTCGGTCATAGGAATTGCCACCTGCTTTGTGTGCCCAAATAAGCTCGCCTTGTGGATTATATTTGGCAATGAAAATATCTTCATCACCAAAGGAAGTGAGCTCTGTTTCATTGGCTTCGCCAACACCAAAGATAACTGTATTATAAAAAAGACCAGTTAAATAGGAATTTCCAGAGGCATCGATAGCAATCGCTTCACTCAAATCAGTGCCGCTGCCTCCGCCAGACTTTGCCCAGATTAAATTACCACTTTCATCAAATTTTGCAATCACGACATCTGCACCGCCATGACTTGAAAGAGTGGTTTCATTTGGCTCTCCTGCGCCAAAAACAACAGTGCCTTCAAAATAAGCAGCAACATAATAATTATTTGAATCATCCGCTTCAATCCCAACTCCTTGCTCCCAGCTCGAGCTACCAGCCCTTTTCACCCAGAGAAAATTGCCATCAGCATCATATTTTGCCAGAATAAAATCAGAGAGTCCGGCGCTGCTAATTGTCGTTTGATTCGGGCTTCCACTACCAAACGTAGCCGAGCATTCAATACTCCCAGTAACAATAACATTTCCATCAGCATCGGTTGTGCCGCTCAACCCAATATCGTTGCACACTCCCGGGGCAGATTTTGCCCAGAGCAAATTCCCATCCGGATCGTACTTGGCGACGTAAAGTTCCCACCCACTAATTGGGGTCAAAACAGTTTCATTAGTTTCACCTGCGCCGAAAATGATTAGGCCATCGTATCTACCAGTTACTATAATATTTCCTTCTAGATCTGTCGTTACATTAAATCCCCAACACCAGGCCCATCCGCTACCGCCGGCTTTTGTGGCCCACATAAGAGCCCCATCGGCGTCATATTTTGCTAAATACATATCCTTATGCCCAAGGCAAGTGAGTGAAGTTTCGTTTGGCCCGCCCAGATCGAAAACGGCAGTTCCCTGATAACAGCCTGATATAATAATATTACCTGAAGGGTCAAAAGTGATATCATTTCTTGGGTCCAGGTCATTTGTGTATATTCCATTAACCCACCTGACGTTCGGAGATTGTCCCAAGACAAGACTTATACAAAAAAAATACAAAATTATTGAAATCAGTGAAACATACAACCGTTGTTTAATTAATCTTTTCATAGCGAAATCCTCCTTATTTTTTGTAAATTTCGTTTACATCTTTTTAACAGCACTGCAGATGCCATGATTTAATAAAATCACTTCAATAAAATCAACTTCTTATTAGCAGAAAACCCCTCGGTTTCAATCCTGACCAGATAAATTCCTGACACAATCACTTTGTCGTCGTCACTCTTCCCGTTCCAGCGAATGCTGTAAATACCTGATTTCTGATTTTCATCCACTAAAGTCCTGATTCGTTGTCCAAGTGAATTATAGATGGCTAATTTGACATGAACATCGCGAGGAAGTTGATATTCAATCACCGTTTCGGAATTAAAAGGATTAGGATAATTCTGGAATAGTTTGAACTGTTCCGGCACATTAGCAAGATTCTGATCTAAAGTGAGAATTGGCAAATCTTTCATCTCAAGGTCGTTGGCAATCGCTCTGGTGAAGCGCAATTCGATGGTGCTTTTTTGTGCAGTTGTTTTTTTGAAAATAAAATGCGCCATCTCGCCATTGCAGCGAACACCTTTTGCTCCTGCTATCGCCAGATGCAATTCTCCTTCTTTCTCACTGTTGGTCACATTCTGAAATCCGCGCAAATTTTGCGCTAATTCAACTCGCTTGAATTTCAATGCCGAAGCTGGGTAAGTCATCGAAAACAGAAGCGTATTCATTTTTTCATCAGAAGTATTTAGGATTAATGGGATGGAAATTTCTGCTGTTTCCGGCTGAACCGGAGCGCCGAATTTTAGATCGAAAATACTTTCATTCCTTCCGTTTTTGGACAGTAATGCTGAATTTGACCAACTCAAATTGACGTCGCCCTTTAAATAAGCTTTGAAATCGATGCTTGTATTTGTATTCGCCGTAAAAGTTGTATCTTCTGGGGAAAAGTACCATTGCCCGGTATGCGCGATATTGGATGTGAAGAAGGCCAGATACCGTAGAATCGCCATGGCATCGGCGCCGGTGACGTGGGAGTCCAGGGTGACGTCGGCAGCGATTTTCTGCTCATCCGACAAAGTGATCAAAAAAGCCAGCGACTGCAGTACCGCTAACGCGTCCGCACCAGAAATCGCGTCGTTCGCGTCATTGGCCTTGGCGGGAGTCAGTGTGTGAGGTCCGGGCGCCACTTCGGAGAAAGAATAGAGTCCACCGTTATTGGTCGTGGCGCTGCTCATTCCGTCGAGATCGATTTCTGTATTTGGTACGATTTTGTCAGTGCCGTCATAAAAAACGTATCCGGAAATTGTGATCGTTTCCGGAATTTTAAATGTTCCCTCATTAAAATCGATGTCCCCATCTTTGATGTCGTACAGATTCGTCGTCGTCAAAAATGTTCGGTTTGTACCGCCGTCAAAATAAATGCCAGCGCTATCTCCCGGGGAGCCGACAACGTCAAAGGTCAGAATTAATATTTGCTGATTCTCGCCGCTAAATGATGAAGTGCCGCCTCCCGAAATTTGTAAAAGCACATTTTTATTGGCGTCGGAATGAGTCGGTTGAAACGGCAGGTTGGTATTGGTGGCAGAAATTTGGAATCCAAGAGCGTTCGCCCCCAGTTGGGAGCCGGAAAATGTCATGAGCGTCGAATCAAACTCAATGACGAACTGAGCAAACCCGACAGCAGAATCTGTGCTGACCGTAATGGGAATGCCGATGGTTTCGCCGACAGCGCCGGTCGTGTCTGGCAAGGAGAGCACGGTTTTCGGAGTCAGAAAATTTTCAATTCTGGCGTAAATGTCCCAGCCATGTCCAGCGTCCCTTCCGTCCTGCCAAGTGAAATAAATTGTGCTATCACCGCAAGCGACATCAGGTTCCCTCTGTTCCGTAGAACTTGCATCATTATTTACACGGTAATTTGAGCCTAATCGGCGACCCGAGATTGTGAATTGTTGCGCGTAAATATCGTCATCGCCGTTTCTGGTATCGCTCCAGACAACCACGAAATTGCTCGTTTTGGTCACGGCTACCGCAGGGTACCATTGAGTATCAGCCCCGGTATTTTCATTGACTCGAAAATTTGCTCCTTGGGGTGCGCCATTTTGATCGTAAAGTTGGGCATAGACATCACTGCCGGCTGGTGCTCTGTCATCATTCCAGCAAACGATGAAATTTCCGGCGCTGTCCGCTGCGACATCAGCTTGCCATCGCTGAGACCCTTCTCCGGCATCGTTGATTTTAAAATTGCTGCCCAACGGAGAACCATCTGCAGCGAATCTCTGGCAATAAATATCTGTGGGCCCATTTCTTTCGTCTTCCCAACAGATCACAAACCGATCAGAGCCGTCAACAGTTATTGCAGGGGACATGTGCCAGATGTACTGTTCATTATCATCGTTTACTTTAAAATTTGCCCCAACAGGATTGCCGTTGCTATCAAAACGTTGCGCATAAATATCGTACTCGCTGGAATATCTCGCATCCATCCAGCAGATGATAAAACTTCCGTCTTCGGAAACAGCAATGTCCGGTTTGCTTGCCGGATCATCTGTATCATTGACTTTGAAATTTGCCCCCAGTGCATTGCCGTTATTATCGTATCGCTGGGCATAAATGTTTTGATTATAGTTGCGCTCATCTGTCCAACAAACAACAAACCCGCCGGATGAATTCAATCCGATCTCTGGATTCCATTGGTCTTTTCCCTGATTATCATCGGACACGAGAAAATTATTTCCTAAAAACGCGCCGTTTCCGTCAAGTCGCTGCGCGTAAATGTCTGTTCCGTCATTCCGGCCATCTACCCAGCAGACAATAAAATTGCCATTATCAGCGGCGGCAACCGCAGGCTGATATTGACTGACACTTACAGAAACATCATTAACTTTGAAATTGTCATCTTGTCTGGCGCCATTCTCATTAAAACGCTGGCCAAAAATATCGCCATACAAATTGTCTTTTCCATCTTCCCAGCAGATGACGAATTTCCCTGTGCCATTTAGTCCCACCGTAGGATTGTTATGTTCCCGTGGATTTGGCCCATTATTTACAATATAATTATTTAAAACAACACGCTGGCTGTCATACCTCTTTGCCCAAATCTCTCCATAATCCAAGTCGCTTGAATAATCCTGCCAGCAAATAACAAATCGACCGCTATCATCTATACTAATGTCAGGAGAAAGTTGCGGTGAATCTGCCACACTACTTACGAGAAAATTTGTCCCTAAATTAGTCCCTGATTTATTGAAACGTTGGGCGTAAATGTCGCTATCGATTCCATTACGTTCATCTTCCCAGCACATGACAAAATTTCCTTCGTCATCCAAAGCGACTTTTGGACTATACTGACCAAATTGACCTGAATCATCGTTAACTTTGAAATTTATTCCCTCTTTCGCGCCAGTGTTATCAAATCTCTGCGCGTAAATGTCGCTAAAGTCTCCGCTATTTCTCCCGTCCCCCCAGCAGATAACAAAATTGCCATTGTGATCCACTCCAATGTTGGGATGCGATTGTACGTTCCCTTGTGCATCGTCATTTACTTGAAAACTGCTGCCGATCATCGCACCGCTGCTATCATACATCTGGGCAAAGATGTCTCCGTCTCCATTGCGATCATCTGCCCAGCAAATGATAAAATTTCCGGTACTGTCCATTGCCACAGAAGGATTTGACTGGCTGTGATCTCCGGAGTCATGATTCACTTTGAAGTTATTTCCTTGAGATTGTCCCATTGAATTATATCGCTGAGCGTAAATATCTGTATCTCCGCTGCGACTGTCTTGCCAGCAAATGACAAAATTTCCCTCGTGATCTGCGGCTATTGCCGGCTTTGTTTGCGTAGCAGTCCTGCCGGTCATTTCATTTACCTTGAAATTTACGCCGAACAAAGAACCATCAGCCATCAGCATTATAAATCTGGGCATAAATATCCCAATTTCCGTTGCGATCATCAGCCCAACAAATAATGTATTTGCCATTGTCCGCATAAGCTACGGCAGAATAATCGTGGCCAGCATTGTCTGCGGTCAGGTGATCATTGACGAGAAAATCTTCGACAATCACATCAGCTAACGGCATGGCAAATAGCTCATCGTTTAGTTCATTGGTTAAATTTTGAAAAATTTCATTTGTCTGCATACTTGCCCCATTTCCTAGGAAAATGTGGCTGGGAAATCCTGTTTTTGGGCTTACAGCAGAGTCATGAACTAATATCTGATTGGCCCCATTTGTTTGCGCCTGTGCTGAAAGAAAACAAAAAAATAAAAAAGAAACGACAATAACGAGAAAATTGATGCATGCTTTCATTTTTTCTCCTATTTGTTTAGTTATTTATTTATGGAAACAATAGTTACTGGATGACCACCATTTTTTTGCCGATAATATGATTTCTAGTCTTCAGATAGTAAAAATAAATTCCTGATCCAACCTCTTTTCCATGTTCATCTTTGCCATTCCAGATGATTTGATAACATCCCGCCTCCCTTTTTCCGCAAATCAACGTCTTAATCCTTTGACCAAGGCAATTGTAAATAGCAATATCAACCTCACTTTTTTGCGGCAATTGATATTGAATGATGGTCATCGAATTAAATGGATTGGGGAAATTTTGCTGCAAGGCAAATTTGTCAGGCACATGAGTCGGATTTTGGTTCAGAATGAGAATTGGCAAGTCTTTCAGTTCCTTGTCATTGACTATCGCTCTTGTGAATTGCAATTCAAGCTGATTTCTTTGCACAGCATTCTTTTCAAAAACTAAATATCCGATCGCTTCATTGAAAGAAATTCCTGTAACCCCTGCCATCGCTAGATGCAATTTTCCTTCTTTTTCGCTATTGATCACTTTCTGAAAACTGCTCAAACTTCGTGTCCATTCAACTCGCTTGAATTTCAACGCCGAAGCCGGGTAAGTCATCGAGAACAGAAGTGTATTCATCTTTTCGTCAGAAGTATTCAGGATTAATGGGATGGAAATTTCTGCTGTTTCCGACTGCTCCGGAGCGCCGAATTTTAGATCGAAAATAGTTCCATTCCTTCCGTTTTTGGACAGTAATGCTGAATTTGACCAACTCAAATTGACGTCGCCGAGCAAATATCCGACAAAATCAACATTAGTATCTTCGCTGAAATCGATCGTTGTATCTTCAGGAAAAAATCGCCATTCGCCAGTGTGGGAGGTATTTGTAGTAAAAAATGCCAGATGCCGCATCATCGCCTGCACGTCTGCGCCGCTAAGATCGCCGTCCTTTGTTACATCTGCCGCGATTTTCTGGTCATCATTCAAAGTGATCAAAAATGCCAGATTTTTCATTAACATCAGGACATCTGCTCCGCTGATCGCAGTGTCCTCTGTTTTTTCTTTCATTACAGAGACTGTGTGCGTCCCAACTGAAATATCCGAAGCAGAAAATTGACCGGCAGAGTTAGTTGTGCAAATCGCCTGATCATCGACATAAATATCAGCATCAGGTATCGGTTTTTGACTATGGTCATATTTCACATTACCGGCAAATTGAACAGTTGAATCCAGTAAAGTCAAAGTCAAATCATCAAACCAGGCTTTGCCATGCAAAATACTGCCATAAAAACCCAGTCTGCAGCCAATGGTTACGATTCCATTTGCTGGAGTCGTAAATTCTAATTCCGTTTTTTGCCAATCAAAAGTGCCGGAAAGTGACGGACTATGCTCAAAACCACCCATCACACAAAGATTCGCTCCGATATTCCCCTGCACCAGCGTGATATTTTCCCCTTTGATCCAGCCAGTTAATTTGTAAGTTTTATTGGGCAAAAGCTGAATTTCCTGTATCCAGCGAGCATCATCTAACTGATCAGAAGGAATATCGATACTAACGCAATGAGAATTGTTTCTTCCTGTTCCTGCCTCCCATTGGAAAACAGCGACATTATTGAATGCCTCGTAAATCCAGCAAAAAGGCAAGTTCTCACTACTTAGTTCAAAATCGCCATTTATGAGATCATAATTCGTCCCACCTTCCGTCTGAACAGTCAAACTCACCCCTTCTGAGACATTTGCCGAGCCATCACGCGCCTTGACCGTGTAGGTGTAGATTGCTCCCGGCTTGAGGCCAGTGTCAGTGAATTGAGTCCGACTTACTTGCTGGATCATTTTGTTGTCTCGATAAATTTCATATCTCGTTACACCAATATTGTCAAATGGCTCTTGCCAATATAAAGCTATAGAATGTGTAGAGTTGACCCGGGCAGTCAGGTTAAGCGGAGGATCTGGCGGTTGGTTATCCTTGTCAGGAAAAATAATATTGCTATAGCCCATTGCTTGATCGAAGCGATTAATGTCTAAAATATAGGGCCACCACGAATTTAAAATCCCACCATCATGAGTCCCTGAATTTTTTGGAATGTGTTCGAACCACCAACAGAACCAATCGTCCTGTCTGCCAGCCCAATCGTAAGAATTAACCATTCTTGACGATGAAAACGAAAAATCAGGGTAGTTATACCAGGCATCGGCATAAGTAATAGCATAGGTGTTCACAAAGAGATTGTCAAAACTAACTTCAGTTTGATAAGTCGCAAATCCAAAAGCCCCATCGTAGAATGAGGTATCCTCCACCACCAAAACAGGGAAACTCATGTCATCTAAAAACACAGAAATGGAATCCCTCATGGCAACAATTTTGATATGATGCCACTCATCTGCGCTAAAATCAACTTGAGATGAGTCGATGACAGAAAAATTGTTGTTAATTTTTGCTGCAATGACTTTGCTTAATTCCGGATTAAAGCCAACATAATAACCACTTCCTGAATTAGCAGAAGAAGAATATTTATTATAGCGAAAAATAAAGCCTGCTCCTTCAGTAGAAGAAGCACTATGAATTTTTATATCCGATTCCATTACAAAATTTGAAGCGAAATAAGGGCGATCTGGGGAATCATACATCAAACTTTTTCCATATCCGCCATCTGCGCTGTAAACACCATTGCCCAAACTCCATTGTCCGCTAACAGCAACCCAGCGACTGTCATTATAAAAACTTTCATTAATCCAATGCCAACCATAATTATAAGCAGCATTGGGGGGATAATGAGCTGTTCCAATTTGCGCAAAACCGGGTGCCATAAGAAATGCTTCAGGGTCTGTGCGAAAAGATGGATAATTCACCACATCTGTTAATACAAAAATTTCCCATTCATTTCGTTGCCTTTGTTTCAGATTTCGCCAGGCATCCACTTCAGTATAAACATTAAAACTCCATTTGCGAGGCCAATTCAGCGCATGACGCAACATGATGTTTTCAGTCATGTGACTGGTATTTTCAAGCATACACCCTACTATTCTCTCAAAATTGAATCCGTAAATAACAAACTTTTTTGAACAATTAATACCAACTACTGGAGGTCCATTGACATTATAAGCGCCCTGACCTGCCATGCACGTTTCCCAGAATTTAGTGAAAGGAAAACTCATTAGCCAGACGGCATCGATTTGACCAGTTTCAACTNNNTATTAATAATATCAAATCTTTGGTCATAAATGATCGAGTAATAATCGCCTTCTTTTTCAGCCTTTGCGCCGTAATAATTATTAACGTAATTGTCCCCATTCCAAGGACCAGCCGGATCAGTGGTTGGAGGAAATTCTTCCAGATCGTAATGATAGGCAACATGCCAATTTACCTGTCCGCCGCTTGCTCTTTTTAAACATTCGATGTATTCATTTATCAGTTCATCGCCATCCTGCCACCAGGAAAAATATTCAGATATTTTTTTATTTCCATAAGCATTGCCAAGCTTTGGATCATAATGAATGACTAATGCATTGTAATCAGTTCTTATCTGATTAGCAGGCAAAATTTCTCCTGTCCATAACTCCAACTCCGGAATATGCACATGATCATCTCCCACTGTACGTTCAACATTGAATTTCCAAATTTTCGCGCTGACCTGATATAAAAACGAGACTTCGTCCCATTCCCCGGCAACATCGTATTTTTGGGACACGAGCAAGCGATAGCTCCCGTCGTGATTATCTAGATCACTTTGATTGTCTGCAATCTCCACCAACCAGTCATTCTTGTCAATCCACGGATATCCCGGTTCACCCAATAAAACTCTGATTTTGCTGACTGAAATTTCATCTGTAAATTTCACCTGCACAAAAGCAGGATTGATATTCGCAGACCGCATTAGCGTTGTCGTATCGTCGTCAAAACAAAATCTCACGTCTCCGAGGTCCCAGGTCGTTGCAGACAAAGTGGCTTGGCCAGAATCTACTGCTTGAAGGACATCTACTTTTGATGAAGAATTTGCGCTTGCTTTAAAAACAGATAGCGAGGAAAGAAGAGAACACGCAACAAAAAAGGACAAAACGACCTTTTTGGTTCGAGAGAGGGAAGTCATTTTAAATCTCCTTTTTGAATTTGTCTGTGCAAAATAGCGATAATTATTTCATAAAATAGCAAATTGCTTCAAAATTGAAATAATAATTCTGTATTTCAAAATTTTTCGCCATAACCTCTGTTAGAATTTCAGAGAACAATAAAATGGCACATGAAAAAGATGGACTTTAAATGTATCAGAATTAAGTAAATAAAATCGTGCAGGGAGAAAAAGTCTGTCTTTCGATTTTTTGTTCACTAAATTTGCTCATCATCGCGGATTGCATGAATAGCGCAATAATCATTTTAGGAATAGCAGAAGTTGAAGAAGGAAAAGGATAATGAAAGCAATTGTCAAAGTCGCCTCACCCATTGATTAAAATGCGCTAATAGGAAAAATTTTAGCATTCTTTGCCAACTTGTATTGTGATCGGATTAGTTGTTCAAAAGGAAAAAATTTTAAGGAGCGGCCAGAATTTGAAAAATCAAATCGCTTAATTAATTTCTTAAAACATGTCAAAAGAACAAAACATCCCGTTTCAGACACTATTGCGCATCTCTGTTTTGCTCAATGTCATAGAAAATAAAGTGCACTGTTTCAGAAATCAATTGTCTCAATCGTCATTTTCAATCTTAATATAAACCCGAATTCCGAAAAAGTCAAGGAAAAAATTAAATTTGGCGAAAAAAGGCAACTGGGAGACGGAAACGGATAATCTTTTTTTGGGGCATGTTCTTGAAATTCAAATTAGAAACTGCGCATTGTTGATTTTTGGGGGGCTGAAATGAGACGAATGCACAAAAAAAAGCTAATCTTGCCAGCCAACTCTTTTTATTTTTTTGGCACTATTTATTCCGCTGCCGCTAAATCTCGCATTTTCCGCCGGATCAAATCAGAAATTTCTGCAAAAGTTCAGTTCCGCTCGCTCGTTCGATGGCTTTTTGACTATCAACGCGTTCAGTCAGAGCTGAATGATTTGCAAATGGTTGAAAGCAAAACCCGCGCCCCTCGCAGTAGGGGACAAAAAATTATTTTACACGCTTCAGTGGTCATGGATTGTCATCCCTGAAATCCCCTTTTTTTATTTCCCAAACATCACCGAAAAGTCAACATAAGGGATAAACGGAAATCCTTCCGATTCTTCCCAGAATTCTTTTGCCGTTAGAAAAGCTAAATCCACAGCCATGCGGTCACCGAAGAAACGAATTCCGCCGGACAAAAGCGTAAATCCATCCCCTCCAGTAAAAATCCAATTTTCGCTGATGAGTTTGACGCGATTTGAAACCTGTGTCTCTCCACCAACCAGCAGCACTGCATTGCCATTATTGTTGGATAACATTGATACACCGACGCCCAAAGTAATTCCTTTGTATTGATCTCCAAACGTCGAAACAACATATCCCAGACCGACATCATCTGTTTTTTCCGGAATTGCCATATACAGTAAGCCAGCACTCATCCCGACGCTCTTGGAAAGAGGAAAAGTAATTTTGGGAGCAACGTAAATTAATTGGGAACTGGCGCCCGGAAAAATGGACATGCCAACAGCGCAAGCAATATTGTCGCTAAAACCGTACGCTACCGTCGGGAAAAAAATGTAATAATCGGCAAAATACCCACTTTCCTTTTTGAGGGCTCTCCCGGTTGGCGCAAAAAACAACCGCGACGAGTTAGGATCCACACGATAAAATTTTCCGCCGCTGACGACTCTGGTGCGAACTCCCTGAATGCTTTGCACTGTCTCATCAGGGATCGAAATTTTTAAGCCTGAATTTGTCTGCAGCAAAAGCGTGTCGTTTTTCACGCCGGTGATGACCCCGTAGATTTCATTGCCATCGACAAGCTGAATTTTTTTTTGTTTTGTCGTTTCCTGCCATTTCGCTTCCTCGATGGGACAGACGAGTATTTGATCCGCCTTTCCTGTTGTTTTGAACTGCTTGATCTTTTTTAATATTTTTGTTTTGATTTTATTGAAAGAAAACAGATTAAGATGCAGGATGAGTACTTGCCCGCCCGTTTCGGAATTTCTTAAGATATGCAAATAATAATCATTGGCATCTCTCAGATAAAATCGCGCTGCGCTGAAGCCCCGGACATTCGGGAAAATCTGAAATGTGAGATTCTCGTTCGCGTCAATGACTTCACCAAGAGCGGGACTGGTAATTTGAGGCACAAGTTTTACTTGAGAATTGGCAGGAGAGAAAAAAACAAGAATTGAGATAATGAGAAAAGTAACAAAAGTTGTCGTATGCCGGTTCATGGCTTCCTCCCTTGGTTTTTCCCAAAAAATTTGCTTTTTAGAAAATACAAAAATGTTGACAACTCTTTACTTGCAAAATTTATGACAATCGTTCAAAAATGAGTCTCATTCCCAGCAGCGTCAAATCCGGCTCGATTGCGACGGTCGTTTTCAGATGTGGACTGACGACATCTGCCAACCCGCCGGTGGCGACGACTTTGACTTTTTCGTTCAACTCTTCTTCGATACGACGAATCAAGCCGTCAATCAATTCAACCGTCCCGTACATGAGTCCGGCCTGAATATTGGTTTCCGTATTTTTTCCGACAACGTTTTTGGGAAATTTCAATTCCACCTTGGGCAATTTCGCCGCTAATTGGTGCAAAATCGTGGCTGTCATCTCAATGCCGGGAGCAATTATTCCGCCGATGAACTCGCACTTTTTCGTGACCACATCAAATGTAGTCGCCGTGCCAAAGTCGAGAACTACCAGCGGACCGCCGTATTTCTGAAATCCGGCGACACAATTACAAATTCGATCAGCGCCCACAGAAGCCGGGTTATCGACCAGCAGCTTGAGGCCTGTGTCCAGATCCGCATCCACGACCAACGGGTCAACTTTGAAATACTTTTTCATTAAATTCATAAATGGCTGCGTCAAATCCGGCACCACGGAAGATATGATGGCGTAACTGATTTCCCCAATTTTAACAGCGTGCGTTTGAAAAAGAGAATTGACAAAAATCCAGAACTCGTCTTCAGTGCGCGGCACTTTGCTACTGATGCGCCAGTGATAAATGATTTTATCGTCCTGAAAAATACCGATCACCACGTTGGTATTGCCGATATCCACCGCCATCAAATACATCGCGAACCTTCCCTGAATTTATTCCTACGCAACATCTCCTGCGGAGACGCGAATCACTTCGCCGCTTTTTTGTCTTAAAATCAAATAACCGTCTTCATCAATATTCCTGAAACGTCCTTCCAGATGTTTGCCCATTTGATCGATGACAATATTTTTTTTGTATCTCGGGCAGCGCGCCTTCCAACGTTCCATAATTTCGCCAATGCCGTTAATTTTGAACTGCTGGTAGTTTTTCTCAAGTTTGGCGAGAATGAGGGCTAACAATTCCGCGCGATCAATCCACTTATCGTAAATCATGCGCAGTGAAATCGCGACATCTTTCAATTCTGAAGGCCATTCTTTGGCCTTTTGATTCACATTAATGCCTATGCCCAAAACAACAAAATTAATGCGCTCGTCTTTGAAATCCGCTTCTGAAAGAATGCCGCAGAACTTTTTTCCCTGATAGAGCAAATCATTCGGCCATTTAATTTCCGACTGAATTTTGTAAGTCTCTTCGATGGCTTCGGCGATGGAAACGCTGGCAACATAAGGGACAATACCCACCCTGGTCGCCGGCAAATCCGGACGCAGAATGACGGAAAACCATAATCCTTTGGCAAAAGGTGAGTCCCATTTACGCGACAGCCGACCTTTGCCACGCTCCTGACGTTCGGCAATCACCAACGCGCCTTCTTTGTCGCCTTTGGCCGCCGCCCGGTAGGCAAATTCATTGGTGGAACCAACGCTCCAGAAAGCATAAATTTTTTCACCCATGAAAGAAGTGTCCAGCAGCGCCCGGATGCGATTTTCCGAAAGCAAGTCATATTTAACGCTTCGTCTCAATTTTTTTCTCTCCTATTTTGTTCAACTCCTTTTTTGACGAATAAAACTCTCTCTCCCGCGGATGAAATGTTCGGTGGACCTCTTTCAAATAGTCCCGGTCCAGATGAGTGTAAATTTGTGTCGTGGTAATGTTCACATGACCCAACATTTCCTGAACAGCGCGAAGATCGGCGCCGCCTTCAAGCAAATGGGTGGCAAATGAATGGCGAATCGTATGCGGCGAAACCGGCTTTGTGATATTTGCCTGAATCACATATTTTTTTAAAATTTTCCAGAATCCCATGCGACTAAGCGCTTTTCCTCGATTATTTAAAAAAACAACAGACGTCTCTTGTCCGGGCTTTGTTAAAAAATGCCTGCTCTCGCTCAAATATGAATCAATAGCATCAAGCGCGCGTCCGCCGATAGGAACGAGGCGCATTTTTGATCCTTTGCCGAAAATACGCACCACTTGCTCGTCCCAGTCAATATCATCAAGCTGTAAGCGCAAAAGCTCGGAAACGCGCATCCCGGTCGCGTAGGCTGTCTCCAGCATTGCCCGGTCGCGGATGCCCAGCGGATTCGACAAATCCGGTTGTTCAATCAGCCGCTCCATTTCGAATTGATCCAATACAACCGGCAATTTTCGCGCTAATTTCGGCGAATCAATGTTTTCCGGCGGGTTCTTTTCTGCTACGCCCTCGCTGAGCAAAAAACGGTGGAACATGCGAATCGCTGACAGATTTCTGGCGATAGTCAACGATGACAAGTCGTGCTGGTACAATCCGGTTAAATAGGCGATAACGTCTGTCGAATGGATTTTGTCAGGGGATTCCAGTTGCCGCTTGCTTAAAAATTCCACATATTTTTTCAAATCATTGGCATAAGCTTCAATTGTATTTTCAGCTAAATTGCGTTCAATGATTAAAAAATGTATGAAATTTTCAATATATTCATCCATGTTTTTTTCAGAAAAATGAATTCATTTTTTTAAGATCATTTACCAGGAAAACCAGTCCGTCAACGAAAAACGCAGATCACAGGAAGCTTTTGCAGGGCCGCACTCCGCCTCAAACGCCCAAATGTCATTGATCAATAAAAGACTCAGTCAACGAAAGCGCGATGCCGCTCAACATGACTTCAGGCCCCATATTCGTCCAGTCGCCGGAAAGCGCTTCTTTGTCCACATTAGCGTACAGGGAGCAACCGGCGCCGCGCTCCACAATAAGCCCGCACACTTTCCCGCCCGTTTCGCTGTAAAATGTCACTTCCTGATTCATTTCGCTCAACACAAAACCACTGCAAAATTGCAGTTGCAAATGAGAATTTTCCGTCAAAACGGAAATTACACTGCCGCGCTTCTCGCCAATTTTGATGTCCGGATAAATTTCCAGACTGAGCTGCCGTGTTCCTTCGTCATCAGCAAGCGTGAGCCGGTAATTATTAAATTGGAACTTCCAATTGCAATTGAGTAAATCGGCGATTTTTCCAATTGCGTCTTCAGTAAAAATTTTTTTCATGAATTCCTCTTGAAAACTGAGCAAGAAAACTATTGACAGTTTATTCCGATTGTCATTCCGAGCCACGCGTTTTCAGCGCAATTTCTCTCACATAAATTGCCTTGGGGCCTAATTCGCCGATGACAGCCTCGTACTCCACAACAGCTCCGGGAGTCAACGTTTTGAAATCTTGTTTTTGATCGATTTTGGTAAAATGCACAAAAATCTCTTCGCCATTCACTCCTTCAATGTAACCATACCCCTTGGTTTCATCAAACCACTTCACAACACCGCGCTGCATGAAATCGGCGACCTCCGAATATTTTTACAAAAAACTAACCCTTTTAAAATTCTTGCAATGCAAACCTTGAGATTTCAATTTTTTTGCCTTTATAAATGAGAAAAATTTCTTGTTCTTCGAATTTGACAAAAACATCGATAGTGTCCCTAATAAAAGCGTCAGAATCTACAGAATGAATATGATTCCGGATTTCTTTTAATGGAATTAGCAGAACAGGGCCGCGAGGCATTAATAAAAATCCTTTGCCTTGTTGAAGATTTGTTTTAAAACTGCTTGGTTTGCTGCCTCGAAAAGTAACTTGCCACCCAGAACTTTTCAGGCTTCCCGCTCTGATATATGCAGGTTCACCATTTATTGCAGCTTCAATTCTTCCCCATTTTGCGATTTTATAGCCTTTTCGAAGTAACAGTTTTCTCACTTCATCATTATAAACTTCGTCGTCACCTTTCTCTGTCAACACTTTGGTAATTCTGGTTTTTCTAGTCAAAAGTATCACAATTTCTTGCTTAAAGGAATTAATTAATATTTTCTGTGAAGAGCTTAAACTTGGATTTCTGCTCGCAGAAGTGATTACTTTGTATCTGTTGATCTTAAATAACTGAATTAGGAAGTTCTCTAAAGTTAGACGAATATTTTCATCATTAAAATCAGATTGACTGGCATTGCGGCCGTCGTTAATTAGTACAGCCCTGTCCCAATTTTTTACTTTAGCGTCCGGAGTTCTAATGTGTGTCAGTAATCGATTTTTTAGATTTTCAGATTGGCCAATATACACTTTCTTTTCTCCTCGATCATAAAAAAGCATGTAAATAACAGAATTACCAAAGTGTTGACA
>JAADFU010000053.1 GCA_013152715.1 Calditrichota bacterium | reverse complement strand
TTCACTTCACCGCAAACTCAAACACCCCATCCCAATCTTCGGCTGGCGGATGTTCGATGAATTCCAGACAACGCTGGGTATAAATTTGCGAGGGGCCGTCAGAAGGGAAATAGCGCAGCACCCGGGCGAATTCGCTCAACGCGCGCGCCCATTTTCTCTGGCGAAAATATTGCAAGCCGCGGGTATAAACTCCAATAATCAGCTCTTTCTCGATATTTGGTAAGTGTCCCATACCGCGCAATTCGTAAATTCTCACGGGTTTTTTCTTGCCTTTCACGCGCACGTTGTCCAGTTCCCGGACAATGGCTTTTCCTTTCACCTGTCGATATGTGGACTCGGAAATGATGATTGTTGTTTTGTATTGTTTGTTCGCTCCTTCAAGGCGGGCGCCTAAATTTACCTCGTCACCGATCACAGTATAATCAAAAAGCTGAATCGAGCCCAGATTGCCGACAATCACTTTCCCGGTATTGATACCGATGCCAATTTGAAAATAGTCCATCTCCCTTTGGGACCATTTTTTCTGCAAATGCCGCAATCGCGCCAGCATCTCCAGCGCAGTGAGGCAGGCTTTTTCCGCATGATTTTTGAAATAATAGGGCGCGCCGTAAAGCGCCATGATTTCGTCGCCGACAAATTTGTCCAGCGTACCGTTGTTTTTGAAAATCACGTCCACCATGGAGCTCAAATATTCAGTCAGACGTTGCACCACAACTTCGGGTGCATATTTTTCGCTGAAAGTCGTGAAAGACCGAATATCAGAAAAAAGAACAGTTAACTCCTTTCGTTCGCCGCCGAATTTGGGCAGTTCGCCGGAGTTGAGCATGGAATCTACCACGCTGCGCGCCACGTATTGCTGAAAAGTTTTTCGGTAGCGGCTCTTTTCCTGCTGTTCCATGAAAACGGCGTAGGCAGTATTTGTCACGTATCCTAAAACAAAACTGGCCACAGGGAACACAAACGGCAGCCAGAAATCCCAATGAATAAAAAGGTAGATGCACAAAAAGAAATAAAGCACAACCACCGCCAGCGACAGCGCCAGTCCGTACACCGGTTTCAATTTCATCGCCACCAGATACACCAGCGCGCCGAGAAAAAATATGACAAATGCCACCAGCCACGCGCTCGCAGGACGGATAAATTCGCCCGACAAAATCGTGCGCAAGGCGTTGGCATGCATTTCCACGCCCGGCATGAGTTGTTTGCTGCCTTGGTAATCGAAAAACGGCGTTAACTTATTGTCCTGCAATTCTTCCGCCGATGCGCCAATGAAGACAATTTTGTCTTTGAAAATTTCATAGTCTTTGTAATCCTCAAAGACATCCGTATCTTCGCGCGCATCCGGCAATTGAAAACGGCGGTCGTCTAACACATTCGCCAGCGAATAAGTGGGAAAATTTCCGGCAGGCCCGGCGAAATGAATGAGCATGGTGTCAAATTCATATTTCGGGATTTCAAATTTGCCAATTTTCAGAACATCGTGATCGTCAACGCGAATCTGTTTCAACGGTGGGTTTTGCATTTTGCGCAATGCTTCGATGGCAAGAGGGAAATAAATTTGTCCGTGAACATTCTGGAATAAATTGTAGCGGCGAATGAAACCGTCTTCATCGAGGTAAACATTGGCGTAAGCCCAGGAAGCGCCGGCGTCGAGGAATGTTTTCAATGGTTTCAGCGGATAGCGATTGAGCGTATTGTGCGAACCATATTCGGCAACAATTTTTCCCGCCAGAATTACATTGGGATGTCGCCGAATCGCGTCCGCCAGCGTCATATCATCCATCGGGTCAATTGTGGAAGGCTCGGTAAACTCGATATCCAGCACAATCAACGCCGCGCCTGCCTGGGCGAGATTTTCAATTGCCCGGGCAAAATAGCGGCGCGGAAAAGGCCATTTATGCTTGAGGCTGACAAAACTCTGATCGTCCACAGTGACCAGCACAATGCCGGAATTGTCCACGGGGACGTCGCCTTTGAGCCGAAAACGAAAATCATAAGTTTTCAGCTCGGCTCCCTGGAAAACTCCCAACAACTGCAGAAGAATCGATAAAAAAATCGCTCCCAACACACTGCAGCAACCAATCACCCAACGATTTCTTATTTTTTTCTTCATAATATTTTAGACAGAATCGATTTAACATAAGAAAAAATTCAACTTTCACGCCCCAATATCAGGCAGCCACTTTTTGCAATATTTTAATAACGCATTTGGTAGCGAACGCGCAGCAACCGGTTTTTGTAATTTCCCACCACCTTGTCATTGAAATTGATGAAATTGAAATCCCAGACGAATTCGTGATTTTGATAAAATTTGTAACTTCCGCCAAGTTTGAATGACGAACGCTGGTAGTCCGTGTATTTCATTTCCACCGGCTGGAGTAGTGGGTTCCCCATTTCGTCCACGTAGCTCAAGTACGTCCCTTCAGCGCTCGTTTTCGACCAACCGGCTCTCAATTTCAGTTTTCCGTCGAGCAACGAATAAATTCCACTGGCACCGAACATTTGATATTGAAATCCATTCAAGCCTTCACCGGCATCATTTTTATTTGTCGCGAAAGATAACACCGTCGTCAGCGGCACCTGATAATTGGTGCGCAGAGAAAACATCTGCACATTATTTGTCAAATTGGAAGCGCGGCGATCAAATCCGTCCATGCGGTCGTTGGCAATGCGGCTGAAATTGAGTTGGTGCGCCAATCCCAGAAAAGAGATGTCGTAGCCGATTTGCAAGGAAATGTCGCGATTCTGATAATTGACGGCAGACATGGTCACTGTCGTGTCCAGACCATTGTTGCGATCGTACCGTTTCCAACTCATGCTCACGCGCGGCAGAAAAGTTTGGCTCGGGAAATAGGAAAACCCCACACTGAAAGAGCCGTAGTCATTGGGTTCCGTCGCCGGATCGCCGTCATCTTTGGCGGAGATTCCTTCGAGAAAATTTTCATACCCCAAATTGAGATAAAACTGATTTTTGAACAAACGAATTCTGTCGTAAAGAGAAAATCCGCGCACATCTTTTCTCAAGAAACTATTTGCCAGCGAGTTGTATTCGGAGCCGATGGATTTGTAAATGGCTGTAATATTATGACCAAAATAATTAAATCTAAAACTCGTCTGATACGCCAGCGAAGTCATTTTTGACGGATCAATGGGGATGAGCGAGGTATTCAAAACAAAATATTTTTCGTAATCCGCCGGGTCAAAGGGAATTTCGCTGATGGTCGTATCAAATTCCGCTTTGGAAATCGAGCCGGTGGAGATGTCATTCGCCAGCAAGCTGAACGCCGCACTCGCTTTCAATTCGATACGATGTTTGTCAAAGGCAATGAGCAAATCGGGACCCACGACGATGTTATCTTTCGGTTGAGTGCTATTGTGAACGGAATTGATATCGTCTTTCACTTTTACCAGATTGATGCCAAATTGGAAATTTTCTCCTTTTCCGAAACTAGGACGAAAAGCAATTAAATTTTGCGCGTAAGTTCCGTAGTGATAAACACCCGTAGTGCTAACAATCGTGTCGCCAGTAGCGGGATTGATGAATTTGTAAGGATTTCCCGGAACAGGATCAAAAATATCGCTGTAGCCGATTCCTTCAACCTTGCGGTTCGTCTGCCCCATGGCAAATTCAAAATTAAAAAAGCCGAATCGCAAATAGGCTTCCACGCCGCGTACGCGTCTGCCCCAGAGCATGAGTTCATTCCAGCGCGGTGACGTGTCGCCTAATTTCACGCCAATCCATTTGGTGCCTGCTTCAAAAAAGAAACGATTTCGCGGCTGGAATTCTGGTTTGTCGCGCGAGGTGATGAACACGTTTCCGCGAAAACGAAGAGAGCCATAGGCGCCGCGAATCGACCCGCCAATATTGCTTGTCGTCAGCGTGCTGTCGATGACTTTTTCGTCGCGATATTCAGCGTAAAAATTTCCTGAATAGGCTTTCTTTTTTTCGCCTACAAATGCCTGCTCCTCTCTTTTTTTCATCACATAAAAGCGCCAGGAAACCGGCTCCAGATTTTTCCCCTGTTTATCTTTCAATTGTAGAACAACCTGATGCGCTCCCGGGGAAAGTCTGCCCGGCAGAACGGAAACGACGTACTCGGAAATTTCCGCCGAAGCAGTGAGATCAACGCCGTCGACCGTGATCGTAGTTGCTTTTGTATTCAGAGTGTCGGTGTTTCCCAGCACCGACGCCGCAATGACAATATCGTCCGACGCCACAGAAGTTTCCGGTTCCGGGCTGAGAATAACGACTTCGAGACCGGCAGATTGCAAGGGTATCTTCGTCGACCCTGCTACTTTTTCTGAAGTTTTCTCTCGCTGAACCGCAGCCACAGGCTTCGGCTGTGGCGGAGAAACGATCACTTCGTATGGCGCGTAATAGGGATTTGACTCCGGACTTTTGAACATGGAGTGATCGGTCAGCAACGCTAAAATAAAATATTCCACCCCCGGTGATTTCACTACGGCCGCCGGAATCTCCCCGACCCAATTATCGACTCCCTGGTCCATCTCAATGTACTGATAGTCTGCATCGCCCTTAGTGCGAAAAAATATCCGAATGTATTCCACAGTAACGCCAGGATCTTCAATTTTAGCCGATAATTGAATTGGCTGATTCTCCACGGCATTTCTCACCGGAAAATGAACCAATCCACCCTGTGAGGAAAACGTCACTGTCGCGCAAAGCAACAAGAATATGATCGTTGGTAAAAAAAGCACCTGTCTGGATTGTGTTTCTGTCATCTCATCCTCATGATTTTTTCTTGTATTTGATGCGGAGAGTTTTGCTGTTTCCATCGTCGTCTTTAAATTCCAATTTCAGTTCCTGATCATTCTCATCGCCTCCGCCCCAATCTGGCTTTTGATCATCGGGAGTGTCGTATTTTATTGGTTTGCCGTTTTTGGTTAGTTTTCCGCTCTCGCCGGCTCGCACCAAAATTTTGCCGAGTTCATTCATTAATTCCACGATTCCTTCAACTGCAATAATTGTGGTCGAGCCGTCTTCGCCGACAACGCCGTAAAATTCCGTACCCTTGACTGCCGCAATTCCCGACGGCGTTTCCACGACAAATTTGGCGCGCTGCTTGCTCACTTTGATCCAGAATTTCCCCAGCGAACAGAGCACACGTTTGGTAATGGAATTTTTTTCCCTCTTTCCGCGAATGGCGACCATAGATTTGTCGCGAATTTTGATCAAACTTTTGTCGTCAGTGAACATGATCGCTGCCAGCGAATTGTCCGCGGTTTTAATGATATCGCCGGAATCCAGCCGCACGCCGCGTTTGCCGTAGTACCATTTTTTTGTTATTACTTTTTTCACGCGCACGTCGCCGCTGGTTTTCAGAACGATTGCCACGTCTTTGGTGATTTGCGCCTGAGCGGGAATGTTAAAAATTATCGCCCAAAACAATATTGTCAGGAGGAATTCCTTGCTGTACGTTTTCATTATTGCTTTCTCCCCATCAAATTATTCAATTGCAAAGTCAGCGATCTTGATTTTTCCCTGCAGGAGATCATTCAATAAATTTGTCAAATCCTGCAAAGAAACGGTGTTTCCGTCGAGGAGCGCCGATCCTGTAAATTGGTAGCCTTCCAAAGGCCCACCTTCGCCGAAAAGCGCGGCGAAAGTTTGCGAATCAAACATCGATTGCAGCAGTGACATCAACTGCCGGTGTTCGGCAGAAGAACTGCCTCCGCTCATATCAGCCACGCGGAAACCCCAGATTTCGCTCTCCAATCTGGTTTCTCCGCCAGAAGAAGGGATCAGCGCCACAACCTGCCAGAAATAAGTCTTTCCTTCAACTAATTCCCAGGCATCTGGCGGATACTGATAAAATTTTTGGTTTTCAACAATCCTCTGCAACCGAGGCTCATTTCTCATCACATCCTGGGGGTCGGTATTGCTTGGCAACTTTCCGCACACCGTGATCTCAAATTTCGAGGCGTCAGAATCCCATTGAAAGAACGGCATCTTTGTGAAAATTTCCGGAACTTCTCCTCTGTCTGCCGGCGCGCCAGGAGACACCAGATCCAACAATGTGGGCGCACCAAAAGAAAGACTTTTGCTGTCCTCTGCTACCAGACTGTGATCCTGTGCATTGTAAATTCGCACATAAAATAAATAAACGCCAGACGGCAATTTTCCCGTTGCCAGAATTGCATCTGTCAGCCCACTGGTCGCGTCGGTGATGTCAATATTTTGTAGTGAGTAGTCCATTCCCTCGGCGAAAATATTCTGATTAGTCAGATAAATTCTTCCGGGACTGCCCGGCGCTCCGGCAGTAATCGGGAACGGCTTTGTCTCTCCGTCGATGAGCACCTCGTCCCCGCGACGGATTCCGAAATTGAGGACAATGTCTTTCTGTGTTGGATATGTGTTTTCAATTGTCAGTGCAAAGAGAAGCGGCGCGTGAGTCACATCGGTTAGTCCTAAATCGCTCAGATACATGATTCCGCCGTCCGGAAGATACGTTTCCAGCGTAACCTGAATATTGCCCTGTGCAAAAGCCGAAAAACTCAGCAGGAAAATAGCGAGTAAAAATAACTTGAAAAAATGCTTGTATTTCATGATGAACCTCATGGTTGTTCGACATCAGATGCTGTGATATTTTGCTATCGGCCTAATTTGATTAATTTTAAGCAATTTTAATGCCAGCTAAAATTCTCAGAAATTTAATTACCTCGCTTATGTCCCCCAATTTTCTCAATTTGATTTTTAATATACCCATTTGTTTTTATTTAAGATACTCTTAAATTTATCTTATCATATTGATTTTATTTTTATTACCACATCTTTTAGAAAATTTACCGAGAAATGCTCTGAAATTATTTGTTCCAGCATGTCATTTTCCGGTTCAATGTTTCAGAGAAGCACACTATTTTGAAATGACATTTTTCATGCGCACAGAATGTGAAATTCAATTTACAAAATAGTAAACCGGCAAAATGAAGCCCGTTTCTCCATTTGACAATTTAGGCTTTTTCCTTTAAATCCCAGTGCCTTGCATCACATTTTTATTATTTTTTATTAATTATAAAATGGTTAGCATAAACTTCTTTTCATCTAATTGTTTTTTATGGATTAAATACAATTCTTTGCTTTTGTGATCAAAAAATCGCAGCCATAGGTTGATAAAATTTGGAATTAGTGATTTGGGGTGGAGAATTTAATCGAATTGGGAGCTAAATCAAGAAGAGTTCAATCACAGGAATGGTCACCCGTGGTTTTTGAACGGGGAGTTCCAAAATGAGTGTGTCCGAAGGGATTTGCTCATCAATGACCGAAGATTTTTTGGGTTTTCCCAAAATAACTTCAGAGCCGTCATGCAAAAGCTGGGCAGGGCATATTTCACCTTTCCGGCAAAGCCGTCAAGATACAGTTTGCCCATGGGCCAATCCAACACATGAACGTAAATTCGATTTGTTTCCGGTTGAAAAGTCAATAAACAATTTTCCGGCTGGCGAAATTCTTCCGGCGCCTCGGTGCAGCCGTAAATAGCACGACTGTGTAACCGCATCCACTCACCGATTCCGTTCAACCGTTCTAACGCCCGATCGTCAAAAGTGCCCCGCGCTGTGGGACCGACATTCAAAAGCAAATTTCCGCCTTTACTGACAGTCTCGATCAGCAACACCAACAATTGCTTGAGGCTCTTCCAGCTCGTCTCGTCGCGATGATAGCCCCAAGATCCGGAAAATGTCTGGCAAG
>JAADFU010000052.1 GCA_013152715.1 Calditrichota bacterium | reverse complement strand
TTTCTCGTGGACTCGTACACCTGTTCGCGATTTTGATCTGTGATATTTTCAAATCGCTGCATGATCATATCCGCGCCCAGATTCGAAGTCATGATGATTATGGTGTTTTTGAAATTCACCACATGCCCCTTGCTGTCTGTCAGGCGTCCATCGTCCAATACTTGCAGCAAGATATTGAACACTTCCGGATGCGCTTTTTCAATTTCGTCGAGCAGCACCACCGAATAGGGGCGACGACGAATCGCTTCGGTCAACTGACCGCCTTCCTCATAGCCCACATATCCGGGGCTCCGATGAGCCTGGACACGCTGAATTGCTCCATGTACTCGGACATGTCGATGCGTACGATGGCATTTTCATCGTCAAAGAGAAACTCTGCCAGAGCACGCGCCAATTCTGTTTTTCCCACGCCAGTGGGACCCAGGAAGATGAACGAACCCAGAGGTCTGTTCTCCTCGCTCAATCCGGCGCGCGAACGCCGCACTGCGAAAGAGACTGCCTCGATGGCTTCTTCTTGTCCGACAACACGCAGCCGCAACCGGTCAGCCATTTTCAGGATTTTCTGTTTCTCACTCTCCATCATCTTGCTGACAGGAATTCCGGTCCAGCGGGAAACAATCTCCGCAATATCATCTTCGCCGACTTCTTCCTTCAGCAAAGAATGATTCCGATGCAGTTCTTCCAACTCTTTATTCAATTGCTCCAATTTTTTATTCAATTCAATCAACCGACCATATTTTAACTGCGCCGCTTTATTATAATCGCCCTCGCGCTCCGCTTTTTCCGCTTCGATCTTCACCTGCTCGATTTCCTCTTTCACCGCGCGAACGGCTTTTATTTTCTCTTTTTCCATCTGCCACTTAGCCTTCAGCTCAGTGGATTTTTCTTTCAGCTCAGCTAATTCTTTTTTGATCTTTTCCAGCCGATCTTTGGAGGCAGCGTCTTTTTCTTTTTTCAAAGCAACCTGCTCGATCTCCAATTGTTTCACACGCCGCTCCAATTCATCGATTTCCTCGGGCATGGAATCAATTTCCGTGCGCAATTTCGCTGCGGCCTCGTCGATCAAATCAATCGCTTTGTCCGGCAAAAATCGTTCGGAAATGTAACGATGCGACAAAGTCGCCGCGGCAACAATGGCATTGTCAGAAATGCGAACTCCGTGGTGAACTTCGTATCTTTCCTTCAAACCGCGCAAAATAGAAATTGTATCTTCCACAGACGGCTCTTCCACCATCACCGGTTGAAAGCGCCGCTCCAGCGCTTTGTCTTTTTCAATGTATTTTCTGTACTCGTCCATTGTCGTGGCGCCGATCAAACGTAACTCGCCGCGCGCGAGCATTGGTTTCAACATATTTCCGGCGTCAACAGATCCTTCGGCAGAACCAGCGCCCACAATCGTATGCAATTCGTCGATGAACAAAATGATTTTTCCTTCGCTCTCCTGAATTTCTTTGAGCACTGCTTTCAGCCGGTCCTCGAATTCACCGCGATATTTGGCGCCGGCGATGAGAGAACCCATTTCTAATTGCATAACCGTTTTATTTTTCAAGCCTTCCGGAACATCGCCGGAGGCGATCCGCTGGGCGATGCCTTCAATGATTGCGGTTTTTCCCACGCCGGGCTCTCCGACGAGCACCGGATTGTTTTTCGTGCGCCGGGACAGCACTTGAATAGCGCGCCTGATTTCCTCGTCTCTGCCGATGACCGGATCCAATTTTCCCTGTCGCGCCAGTTCGGTCAAATCCCTGCCGTAACGTTGCAGCGCTTGATATTTTTCTTCCGGATTCTGATCCACTACGCGCTGACTGCCGCGAATGTCTTTCAGCACCTTCAAAACCGCATCTTTGGTCACGCCCTGCTGTTTTAACAGATCAGCGACGGGCGAGCCCTTTATTTCTAAAATTGCCAATAGCAAATGTTCGGTACTAACAAATTCGTCTTTTAACTGACGCATTTCTTTCATCGCCTGAGTCAGCACCTGATTCACTTGCGGCGAGACGTACAATTGTCCTACAGCGCCGCCGCCGGAGACACGGGGCAGACGTTGAATTTCCTCATCCAGTCTCGATTCCAGTAATTGAATATTGGCGCCGATTTTTTTCGATACTGCTTGTGGCACACCGTCGGCGTCCGCAAGCAACGATTTCATCAAATGCGCCAGCTCCACCTGCTGCTGGCCATTTTCCTGCGCCAGATGCTGGGCATTGGCTATCGCTTCCTGTGCTTTTATTGTTAATTTGTCCATTGTCATTTGGGTCACTCCTCTCACTAATTTTTTTCCGATGATGTCAGAAAATTTCATACGTACAAAAGCAAATGACATGCCAGAGCTTTATTTGTGTAGTAACTAATTGTTTTTATTTAAGCAAACAACTTTCCGTAAACCAATAAACGACTTATTTAAGAACGTTCTATTTGTCAATTACCCTGTCATTTTGACAATTTATCAAAAGAAAACAGTAAAATTCCTTTCATCCGGAAAGCTTTTTCAGATCAAATGGCGATATGAAAGTTGAAAGATTCCGACACAAGCTAAAAAGGAAACCCTGATTAATGCAAAACCGTACAATTAAATGCGCTACCAAATTTGAAACTAAATTTTCAGATATTCGTAAATTCAAGGAATAATGAAATCCGCCTTTAAATTTCCTGGTTGAATTTTGATCCAGGAACAAAATTGAAATTGACGCTGTCGATTTGTCCCTAAAAAAGGGCCGCCAAATTGAAAGAGGGTGCGAAGAAAAGCAAAAAAGGAAAATTTTTCTTGACTTTTTTAAAAAAAATCTTAATTTACCTATGTAACCTTGAAAAAACTTGTAGGAATTTATGAAAAAGCGAATGTAGCTCAGATGGTAGAGCACTGGCTTCCCAAGCCAGATGTCGCGGGTTCGACTCCCGTCATTCGCTCTATTTTTTTCAATTGAAATGTGATGTTGGTCACGACAAATTTGGGTGAAAAAGATTATTTTTTCACAGAAGAATTTATCAATCCGCCATTTTGAATAAAATTCAAAGGGGGTGACACATACTTTTTTTTTAATCACTACGTCTTCAAAAAGAGAGGCAAATTTATTTTGTCAATAAAAAAGCAAACTTAACAAAGGAGCCGATTATGAAAGTGTCACGGATTTTTGGTATTGCATTGGTCCTGGTTTTCAGCCTGGCGCTGAATTTGACAGCACAAAATGTCACTCAGGGAGCAGACCAAAACCAGATGATCAATTGGACAACCCAAACCGTCCGCGCCAAAGGTTTCGGCGCCGCAAATCCGAACTTACCAATTTCCGCCGCTCGAGCAAATGCCATCCGCGCCGCCAAATTAGATGCGCTTCGCAATATTTTAGAGACAGTGAAAGGCGTTACCATTAATTCAGAAACCACAGTAGAAAATCTCATGGTGCAAAGCGACGTCATCCGCAGCCGCGTGGAAGGCGTGGCAAAAGGTTACACCATTGTCGACGGGCCTCGCTACATGTCAGACGGCTCAGTCGAGCTCACTGTTGAAATGCCGCTCACCGGCCAGTTCGCTGACGCCTTGCTTCCGTCTAATTTTGGAGGCGGGCAATTTATGACCGGCGGACAACTGTTGTGTCCGACCTGCGGCCAGCCATGGCCTCAGGGCAAACCTGTGCCTCCGGGCGTGCAATTACAACGCGTCGGCGGAGCCGCTCCCGGAGCGACAAATGCAGTTTACACAGGTCTGGTCGTTGACTGTAAAGGATTGGGCGTGCGGCCGGCAATGGCGCCGAAAATTGTCGATGAGAACGGGAATGAAGTTTACGGTTCCAAATTTGTCAGCCGTCAGTGGGCGGTGGAAATTGGCATGGTCGGCTATGACAAAGATGTCAACCGCGCACGCCAGAATGATCGCGTCGCCAGTAATCCCTTAATTATCAAAGGATTACGCGCATCGGGCCAGAACAAAACTGATGTAGTTGTCTCCGCTGCGGATGCGGCAATTATTCATCAAGCCGCCGCGAATCAAAATTTCCTTGACAAATGCAAAGTGATGTTCATCGTTAATTAGATGAATATGGCTTACGCTCCTCAGATATCTGAATAAGAAAATAACGGAGGAATGCTATGAAAATAAATCATTTCCGCATGTTGGGACTACTTCTCGCCATCGCGATGTTAGTCGTTCTGGTCGGATGCGGCACGAAAGCAATTAAAGAACAATCGGTTTTGGACACCCCGGAAAATCATTTCAGTCGCGGCATGACTGAATTCGAACGCGGTAATCTGGATCTCGCCATGAAGGAATTCGACCGCGCCAAAGCTTTGAACCCGGACTACGGCGAGGCTTATTCCGGCATGGCTTTGGTTTACGCGAAAAAAGGTGATTTCAAAAAGGCGTACGATTTTGCGGACAAAGGCATCGACAAAAGCGGCAAATCTGTGGACTGCCGCATCATTAAAGGCCGCGTGATTACCTTCGAGCGCAAAGGCGACAAATGGGTGGAAAAAGCAGCCAAAGAATTCAACAAAGCGCTGAAAATTAATCCCAACAGCAGCAAAGCCTGGTATTATCTGGGCATTACTTACAAACAAGGCTTCCAGTTCGCCAATGCCGTGAATGCGTTCCGCAAAGTTGTGGAGCTCAAAGGTCCCTACTCCACGGAAGCAAATGCTGAATGGGAGTTGGTGCAAAAAATTGAGCGAGCAAAACCGGGCACAAAAGTCGGGGCAAAAATTGCTTTAATTCCGAAAATAGATCGCGCCGATCTGGCTGTTTTGCTGATGGAAGAGTTGAGATTAATGGACATCGTCAAAAAGAGAAGACCTCAGGTGTACGATACCCGTTTCCGCGCGCCGGAGGATCCGACAAAATTGCAGGCGACAAAAGTTGCACAGATGGCTGCTGCCACAGACATCAAAGGTCACTGGGCGGAAAGCTGGATTCGGGACATCATTAATGCACAGATTTCCGGTTTGATGCCTTATCCGGATCACACATTCCGTCCCGATGATCCGATTACTCGCGCCAATTACGCGCAGGTGATGCAGAGCATCATGATTATGATCACCGGAGACGAAGCTTTGGCGACAAAATATATCGGCGAGCCGTCCCGTTTTCCGGACGTTCCGGCGACGCACTACGCGTACAATGCCATCGCGCTGATGGTGGACCGCGGCATCATGAAAGCGGACAAAATGACGGGCGCTTTTAAGTTAAACGATCCCATGTCCGGCGCCGACGCGTTGTTAGCAATTCGCGATTTCCAAAACGCGCTGAGATTTAATTTTTAATTTAGAAAAGCTGAAAGGATCGGTTGCTATGCCGATCCTTTCTTTATTTTGCAAAAGGAGATTCAGAAAAATAAATTTCCAAAAGAAAACGCGAGGGGTATGGGAAACCTCGTTGAAAACAGTCTGCAACTAAATTTGCTCAGTTTCGTTCAATCAGACGGGTTCCCAAACCCGTTTTTTCATATTGAATAACAAGTCTGCAAAGCTTTTCATTTTAGCTCGGAGGAATTTTATTTTGAAAAAGAAAATAATTTTTGTTCTGCCCATTATTTTAGCGCTGCTGTTAATGGTGAACGGAAATGTTTTTGCGCAACGCGCTACGCAAAAAGTGACCAGCACCGGCATGGCAGGCATTTTCGGAAATGACATCGGACTTGCCAGAGATCAGGCAATCGACGACGCGATTCGCAAGGCGGTCGAGCAAACGCTGGGCATGTTTGTGCAATCTTCCACCTTAGTAGAAAATAGTATGGTTGTGGAAGATAATATTCTCACCTGGTCAAATGGATACGTTCGCACTTACGACGTTTTGCGTGAAGGCAAAACGAGCGAAAATAGCTACGAAGTCACCATCGAAGCGGAAGTTGAACTTGCCAATCTAAAAAACGATTGGGAGGGGCTGCAAAATCTTATCAATAAAATGGGCAACCCGCGCGTCATGTTTATGATTAACGAGCACAATATTGGTGAATCATACAATCGCTATGCCTATTTTTCTGTGGATATGAATGTCACAGAAAACACTCTTTTGGACAAATTCATCCAGAGCGGTTTTGAATGTGTCGATCCCGCTACCGTGCGCCAAAATTTGCAGCAAGACCAGGCATTAGCTGTACTGCAGGGTAACAACAAAATGGCAGCCGTGATCGCGAAAAAATTGGGCGCAGAAGTAATTATCACCGGCAAAGCGGTCGCCAAAGTCGCCACTGGCTTGAATTTGGGCGGCATGAAATCCTGTCAGGCAAATATCACGGCACGCGTAATTAAAGCGGACGTCGCCACGATTATCGCTACCAGTTCTGCTCACGCCGCCTATCCGCATATCGACGAAGTCACTGGCGGTACCGAAGCCATCAAAAAGGCCGCCAACAAATTGGGCGACGATCTGATTGCGAAAATTACTCAGAAATGGAAGGATGAATTTTATCGCGCCACAACCGTCAAAGTGATCGTCCAAAACGTTAAATCGTTCAACGAACTGAACGATTTCAAAAACACGCTGAAGTATCTGATACGCGGCGTCAAAAACATTTACAGCCGCAATGTCACCGGATCAACTGCGGAATTGGATGTGAAAATTACCGGCAACGCCAGCCAATTGGCGCGAGAATTAGAGAAGAAAGCGCTGGACAAATTTTCTGTCAAAGTGCTCGGCATGAGCATGAATAAAATCACCGTGCAAATTTCCGAAAAATCTGAAATGTAAATATTTTAAAATCACTAACAACAATTTTAGCATTAAAAAGTTTTCTAATGAGGAGACAGTAAATGAAAAAGATTCACAACATTGCAATGCTGGCGTTACTCATCGTCACCTTTGTTGTGCCATTAAAAATTTTCGGGCAAGACCTGGCGCGCATTAAAAAGAGAGTTGCAGTTTTCGAGTTTGAGGACAAAACGGATCATCGTTATCGCTGGTGGTCCGGCCAGAGCGTTGGCCAAGGAATGTCCGACATGCTGGTTACCGAACTCGTCAAAACCGGCAAATACAAAGTCATCGAACGCGGCGCGCTGGACAAATTGATGAAGGAGCAGAGTCTCGGGATGACCGGCGCCGTGACACCTGAAAGCGCTGCCAAGGCAGGAAAACTTTTGGGCGTGGAAATTGCCATCGTCGGCGCGGTGACGGAATTCGGTCACTCTCGCGGCGGCACCGGAGGCCGCATCAAAAATATCCGCATCGGTGTGTCCAAACAAGCTGCCACCGTGGGCATCGACGTTCGTCTCATCAATGTGGAAACAGGAGAAATTCTGGCGGCGGAACACATCCGCAAAGAAAAATCCAAAAAGGGATTATCATTCGGCACGCCTAAATTTAGTTTTGACAACAAAAATAAATTCGACGAATCCATTGTCGGAAAAGCCACCCGCGCAGCCATCGAAGATATTATCAAATTGCTGGATTCAAAATCCGTCAGTATGCCGTGGCAGGCAAAAATCATTAAAGTTGCCGGAAATCAAATTTACATCAATTCCGGCGCTGAAGCTGGACTGAAAAATGGCGATGTTTTTGTCGTTTACGCCAAAGGCGAAGACCTCGTCGATCCGGACACCGGACTTTCGCTGGGTTCGGTCGATACAAAAATCGGCAAAATCAAAGTTGTCAACAACAATATTGGCCAGGGGAAAGCATCGGTGTGCATTGTTGTTCAAGGATCAGGCTTTGCCCGTGGCAATTTTGTGCGGTTAAAATAATGTATTTTGAATAAATGGAGCCTGGCTATACTGCGAAATCAGCACGCCAGGCTTTTCATTTGTCAGGAATTGAAAACATCCCCCGCAGAATCGGCACAAGTAAACAAAGGCAACGCGAAAAATTGATTGTTTTTAAAAAGGAGCGAAAAATTAATAATGCCATGAAAGTGCAAAAATCAACTAGGCGACGTTTTCAATTTTTTACTATTTTTTCTTTTCTAATTCCGATTCTTTTCCTGTCTAATTGCGCCGTCATCCCGGGGTTGAACACCATTCGCATAGATAAAATTGCTCGTGGCCCAGAATTTGCACCGTATTCAGGCATTAAAAAACGAATCGCGGTACTTGATTTCAAAAACGTCTCCGGCTTTGGAACGCAAAAGTTGGGCAGCGCCTTGGCGGACATGCTCATCAGCCGGCTGGCGCATTCGGGCAGATTCATTCTTGTCGAAAGATCGAAAATCGAGCAGATTTTACAGGAACAGGCGTTGGGACAGAGCGGCGTGATTACAGAAGAATCGGCGCCGCAAGTCGGCCAACTGCTCGGCGTGGAATCTATCATTACCGGAAAAATAATTACGGCGGGACAGGAAACAGGCGCAAGCAAATTAAACAACAAAGAAGACAAATGGAAATTTGCGCTCAAAGCCACGTTGGGTTTTGTGACGATTTCCTACCGCATGGTGTCTGTCGAGACGGGTGAAATTATTTTAGCTGACCACATCTCCGAGAAAGAAATTCGACCCGGAATCGGCGTTCAGACGAAAGATTATGACTTTGACACCATGTACGATTTTGACGAAACCATCGTCGGGATCGCATTTCAGAAAGCAGTGAACAAAATCGCCGTAAAAATTGCCAATCACGTCGATGCGATCGAGTGGGCAGGAACAATTATTCAGGCAAAAAATGATACGACCATTTACTTCAAACCGGGACTTGCTTCGGGAATCCATCCGGGACAACTGTTCACTGTCTATGATGCAGCTCCCTTATCAGATCGTCCGAAAGCCAGAATTGAAGCGACTGGTTTTATCGGCGACAAAGTGACTCGCGCGCGCCTGATCATGGGCAGCGACGTTCAGCGGGGAGATCGTGTGAAATTAGTTTCTGTTTCCAAACAATAAAAAATAATTCTCCACGGGAGGTTACCATGAATGCAGCACGCTACGGCATCGTAATTTTGTTGGTATCGGTTTTTGTCATGGGGTTTGTGCGTTCGGACGAGCGTAAAATCGGCAAAGTAAATTTTATTTTGGGCGATCAGGGAGCCATTCGCGTCCATCATCCGGGCAGCGCTCGCTGGCAACAAGCGCGATTGTACGCGCCGGTTTACGATGGCGACAGATTTCGTACGCTGCAGGAATCACGCTGTGAAATCAAACTTGGCAAAAAAGGCACCATTCGCATCGGCGAAAATGCCGATCTCTTTCTTCGCTACAATCCGAAGAAAAAAACCAACAAATCGACATTGAACAAAGGCAGATTATGGGCAAGTCTGAAAGGTTTTTTCAACAGAACCAGTTTTTTTATTCGCACGCCGACTGCCGTGTGCGCCGTGCGCGGCACCATTTACCGCATTGACGCCGACTCCACGACAAGAATTTCTGTGTACGACGGCGCCGTCGATGTGGGCCCGGCGTGGTTTGCCGAAGCCGACTCAGTCCCCAAAATGCCGCAGCAACGCTCGCTTCAGCCGACAGAAGTTCCTGGCCCCACGGAAGTGCCGGGACCTTTTGAAGTTAGTTTAGAGCAGTGGGTGCAAATCGTTGCCGGCTATCAGATCGAAGTGCGCGCCGACGGCAAATACAGCAAAACAAAAATCGACCCGGCGCAGGATGAAAATGACGATTGGGTGAATTGGAATTTGCAGCGGGATGGGCAGAAGAAATTTTAAGAACTTTTTGCGTTTCGCATATTTTGATTTAATTTTTCGGAAAAATTTTAGGTCGCAAAGTGAGTAATTTTTCATTTTTAGGAAGCACTTCATTTTTATTTGGTTCTTAAAAAAAATAAAATTCTTATTGGTGAAGATAAACTCAGTCCGGTTGGTTACAGTTGCCGGACTTTTTTTACAAAAATGGAGGATTGAAAAATACCTGTTTCAGAAAGAAATATGATAGTGAACACCGTTGAGCCAGGCAGTTTAGCTGAAGCAGCAGGAATTACACCCGGCGATGAAATTGTGAGCATAAATGACAAACAAATTCGCGATCCTATCGACTATCGTTTTTATTCCAGTGATGAGTTTTTGGAAATTGAAATCAAGAGAGGCGAGAATTTTTTTCGAGTTAAAATTGAAAAAGATTACGATGACGATCTGGGTGTCATTTTTGAAGAAATTCAATACCGCCACTGCGGCAATAAATGTATTTTTTGTTTTGTTGACCAAAATCCGCCCGGCTTGCGCGACGCGCTTTATTTCAAAGACGAAGACTACCGCCTTTCTTTCATTTACGGAAATTACGTGACGCTGACTAACGTCAGCAAAAACGATTTGCAGCGGATCGTTGAACAGCGACTTTCTCCTCTCTACGTTTCGGTTCACGCGACTGACCTTGAAACGAGAAAGCGCATGTTAGGCATTCGCGGCGACGACAAGTTGTTGGAAAAAATTAATTTTTTAGCCGACAACGGCATTGACATCCACGCACAAATTGTACTCTGTCCCGGCATCAACGACGGAAAAATTTTGGATCAAACCATTGACGATCTGGCCAATCTCTTTCCGGCAGCGCAATCCATCGCCATTGTTCCCCTGGGACTCACTCGCCATCGGCAGAAACTCTATCCGTTGCAGCCGGTGACTCCAAAATTTTCAGCGAAAATCATTGAACAACTGGAGCCCAGAAGTGTTGTTTTCAAAAAGAAATTGGGGCAATATTTGATTTATCTCGCTGACGAATTTTATTTACAGGCAAAAAAACCGCTGCCGCCGGCTGATCGCTACGACGAGTTTCCGCAGATCGAAAATGGTGTGGGCATGACCCGGGAGTTTCTCGATAGCTTCAAGGAACAAATGGCTTCTTTCCCGCATAGAATAAAGCAACCGATTCGCATGACAATGGTAACAGCGAAATCTGCCGACCCTGTGCTGCGGAAAGAAATTTACCCGCTGCTGGCGAAAATCGAAAATTTGTCCGTGGAAATTGTTTCGGTGACAAATCGATTTTACGGGCACTCGGTTACAGTCACCGGATTGCTCACCGGGCAGGACATTTTTCATCAGCTAAAATTAATCGATCCCGCGGAATTGATTTTGCTGCCAGGCAATTGCGTCAATTACGCGGGCGTTTTCCTGGATGAGTGGACGCCGGAAAAGTTGTCGAAGGAATTAAATCAGCGGCTGCTGGTGTTTGACGATGATTGGATTTCGTTGTTGCAAAATTTAAATACATTTCCCGACCTTGCAAAGGTTTGAAACCTTTGCAAGGTTACTGCTATCATGAAGATTTAAGAAAAAAAATTATGAAAAAACCAGTTTTGGCAATAATCGGCCGGCCTAACGTCGGCAAATCAACGCTTTACAATCGCATTATTCGAAAACGCGACGCCATCGTCGATGACCAGCCCGGCGTGACGCGCGACCGCAAATATGCCGACGCGGACTGGGCAGGCGTGGCGTTCACCATCATCGACACTGGCGGCTACCTTCCGGACAAAGAAAATTTAATCCATCAGGCTGTGGTCAATCAAGTGTATCAGGCGATCAACGAAGCCGACGTCATCGTGCTCGTGCTGGACGTTACGACCGGAATCGCTTCGCTGGACGCAGAAGTCGCCAACATTTTAAAAAAAAGCAACAAGCCTGTGGTTCTCGCCGTCAACAAAGTGGACAACCGGGAACGGGAATTGGACGCGATGGAATTTTATCAACTGGGCATGGGCGATCCGATACCGATTTCTGCGCTCGGCGGACGAAACATCGGCGATTTTCTGGACAAAGTTGTCGAGAAATTTCCCCGTTTGACGCCGGAAACGGATGAGTCGGACGAAGCGATCAAGATTGCCGTGGTTGGCAGACCCAACGTTGGGAAATCTTCGTTTGTAAATGCGCTGCTTGGCGAAGAACGCCACATCGTTACGGAAATCCCCGGCACCACGCGCGATGCGATTGATTCTCCGTTCAAATATTACGGTCAGGATTTTTTGCTCATCGACACTGCCGGTTTGCGCAAACGGGCAAAAGTCAAAGAGTCTGTCGAATATTTTTCCACGGTGCGCACTTTTGCCGGCATCCACCGCTGCGATGTGGCGGTGATCATCATCGATGCCACCGAGGGACTCACGGACCAGGACAAAAATATCATCGAAGAAGCGGTGAAATTCAAAAAAGGCATTATTTTGGCGGTGAATAAATGGGATCTGATAAAAAAAGATACTTACACCGCAAAAGAATTTGAAACGGACATCAAAGACAAAATTTCTTTTGCAAATTATATCCCGATCATTTTCATTTCAGCCCTGACGCGGCAGCGCGTGTTTAAAGTCATCGAGCGGGTGAAAAATATCTATCAGGAACGCCAGAAAAAAATCAAAACCAGCGAGCTCAATCAATATTTTGAACCGATTTTGGCAACAACAACGCCGGCGGCTGTCGCCGGGAAAGAAATTAAAATAAAATACATCACGCAGGTAAAAAATAATCCGCCGATTATTGCATTTTTTTGCAACTTCCCGGATTTGATTAAATCTAATTATAAAGCATTTTTGGAGAGAAAAATACGCGAACAGTACGGATTCGAGGGGGTTCCGGTTACTATCGTTTTCAGGAGAAAATAATCATTGAAAATTTTGAGAAATTTCTTAATCGCCGCACTGCTTCTTGCCATTGGAGTTAATTCGGGAATCGGTCAGATTTCTCCCAATCATTTGAAAGCGCAGTTTGAATCCGGCAAATTAAGCTACATCCAATATTTGGAATACAGCGCGTTAAATTTGTACGAGCCAAATCGTGTACCGCAGGAATATCGTATTGCCGAATCCGCTGTTCCTCAGCGTAGCGGGACTTTTTTGGTGCAACAAATCAAAGAGCACTGGAATGAACTGAATTCAGAGGCGCAAAAAATTCTTGCCAAACATCTCCAGCGGCGAAACGACTTGCCCTACAGCTACGTCACTCGGGACGGACAATTTCGTATCCATTACACCACTACCGGCAGCGACTCTGTGGATGCGACGGATGCAAATAAAAACGGGATTCCAGATTACGTGGAAATCGCCGGTGAAAATTTCCAGTATATTCGCCATTTGCTTGTTGACAGTCTTGGCTATAAACCACCAGCGGTAGATTCCAGCGGCAATGGCAAACAATTCGACGTGTATCTCGTCAATTTGGGCATCTATTACGGCATCACTTATCTTGAAAAAATCGTACCCGGTTCGGACAACCGCTATTCCTGCTACATGGAAATCGAAAATGATTTTCGCGATTTTCCCACGCCGCCGATTGAGTCGCTGGAAGTGACTTCGGCTCACGAATATTTTCATGTGGTACAGGTCAATTATGCGTACCGGGATTCCGACGTGTTTTACATGGAAATGTCTTCCGTGTGGATGGAAGATTTCGCACACACGGAAGTGAACGATTATTTGAATTATCTGCCATCATTTTTTAACCATATAAATTATCCCTTTTCCTACACCAACAACGGCTACGAATACGCTTCGGCGCTGTGGAATCACATGATCGTCCGCAAATATGGTCCGGATATCATTCGCAAAATCTGGGAAACAATTCCCCAAGAAGCTGCGCTGCAGGCGATCAGAGATGTTTTGCAGAACTACGGTACTTCGTTTGAAAAAGAATTAGCTTCATTCGGACTCTGGAACTATTTCACGGGCACGCACAGCGACACCGTCAATTTCTATCCCGAAGGAAATTTGTACCCGGAAGTGCGCTTCAACCAGCAGGAGACTTTGCTCGATCATCATATTTTCGTGGAAGCCAGCATGAGCAAGTTATCTTCCGCCTTCTACCGCGTGCTTGATTTGCCGAACAATTATTCCGTCGCCGTCATCGTTTCTAATTTTGAGATACCGACAAAAACGTCTTACGGGAATTTTGATCCTTCTGATAAGGCGGCGTTGAGCTTCGATCTTTACGTTTTGCCTGAAGACACTTTGGCGCAGCGGGATTTTTTGGTCGCCAATCAGTTGATAAAAATCAGCGACTTCCACGCCATTCGGCTGAATATCCGTCAAAAAGACAATTGGGTCGCTCAGTCGGTCGTGTTTGATGCAGAAGGAAATTATAAAGTTACTCAGTTTTTTCCGGGATTTTCTGCCGAAGAAAATCAGAATTTCATTCAAAATATTTTCCCCAATCCGTTTGTGATCGGAGTTAATGGACCTGTCGTGATTTCAGCGTATCTTCACGACGAAGACATGGGCGAATTGTACATTTATTCCTCGGACGGGCGCAGGATGAAATCGTTCCCGTTCGATGCCTCCAATTTCTATTTCACGACTTTCGAGTGGGACGGCGTGACTGAAAACGGCAGCAGTGCCGGCAGCGGCGTTTATGTGGCGGTATTGCGCGTTGGGGACAAAACGAATATTAAAAAATTTGCTATCATCAGAAAGTGAGATTTATGAATACTTTGATCGAGTTTCTGCTCATTGCGCCGCCGATTTTGCTGGCGCTAACGATACACGAATTTTCCCACGGCTACGTCGCTTATCGTTTGGGAGATCCCACAGCGAAACTGGCCGGCAGACTATCGCTCAACCCACTCGTTCATCTGGACTTGCTGGGAACTGCCATGTTGTTCATCGTGCACATTGGCTGGGCAAAACCGGTGCCGGTCAATCCGCTGCTGCTACGCAATCCCAAACGCGATTTGTTGTGGGTTTCCCTCGCCGGTCCCGCGTCGAATCTGGCGCTGGCGTTGGTCTTCGGCATCGGCTGCCGCTTGCTTGGCGTGACCAGTTTGCGCACCCTGCAACCGGGAATTTTGGGATTTGTGCAATTCATGTTTGCGTTCGGCATGATGATTAATATCGTGCTGGCATTTTTCAACTTGATCCCAATTCCTCCGCTGGACGGTTCAAAAATTTTATTGGGATTAACACCCGCCCGCTACGAGCATGCGCTTCAGCCTTATTTGCAATTCGGTCCTGTGCTTCTCATTGCTCTCATTGCATTCGGCTACGTAACGAAAGTTTCCATTTTGTGGACAATTTTGAATCCGTTTGTGAAGTTTTTTTCGTATTTGTTCGCCGGGGCGGATTTGGGGTTTTAATGGTGAAAAATAGCACGCGGATTTTTTCCCCAAGTGTAGTCCACTTCAAAAGTGGACTACACTTTCTGAAACAAGAAATTTTTTCAAGTAAACAGACGATACGAAGGTACCGCCCAAATATTTGGTTCGGCAAGCTTTTTAATTTTAACACCTCGATAAATAACGATGCCGCCTTTCCATTCTCTCCCTAAAATATTGGCTATTTTTACAAGACCAGTAAAATCAGATTGAGCTATTTTGTCTCTGGATTTTATTTCAAGTCCTATGACACCGTCCGGAGTGGTTATTAACAGGTCGATTTCCAGACCGGAACGCGTGCGATAAAAATATATTTCTGCATCGCGTTGTCTTGTTTTAATCCATTTAAATATTTCGGAGACAACCATTGTTTCAAAAAGCTGTCCTGACATTTCCCCCAAAAAACCAGTGAGAGTACGAAAAAGTCCCACATCCAGCCAGTAAAGTTTTGGCGTTTTAACAAGAGAACTGGTAATGTTCTTAAAATAGGGTTGTAACAAAATAACCTGATAAGAGATCGTGAGATATTGCAAATATCTTCGCGCGGTATCCACGCTGACGCCGGCATCCCGTGCGAGTTCTGAATAATTCAGTAGTTGTGCTGATCGCAGAGCGGATAATTTTTGGAATTTTCTGAATGGCATTAAATCAGTCAGTCGGGCGAGGTCAGCAATATCTCTTTCCAGATAGGTATATTCGTAGTCTCGCAGCCATTTCCTCTTTTTGTCATCGGGAATATGCAGCAGCGCAGGCATGGCGCCCCATTTTAAGAGATATTGTTCTGCCCTGAGTCTACCATTTTGCTCGCGACCGAATAATGCACTGGGTTCGAACAAGAAAACTTCTTCCAGAGATTTTTCGGTAATAATTTTGTCAATAAGAGGCGCCGGTGGAAGGGTATTTGCTTTGTCATAACAGATTTCGCTCATAAGCAGAGGCCATAATTCATGGATAGAAACTCTGCCAGCCAAAGATTCACGGATATTTTTCATCAACAGGATTTGGCTCGACCCCAAAATGACCTGAAAAGTGATTTCCTTTTCGTCGTAACTAAATTTGATTTTGTCAAAAACGATTGGCTCTTTTTGCGCCTCATCGATAATCGCATTGCCGATATCTTTTCCCCAGGAATGCGTGGAAATTTCTCTGACCAACTCGCGATTTTCCGGCGCGTCCAGATTGATGTATTTCAATTCCGGATAGGTCAATTTTGCCAGGGTTGTTTTCCCTGTTTGCCTTGCCCCGGTGAGAAGAATCAAACCTTTCTCATTAGATTGAGGAAGGTAATTTTGTAATATTCGATATTTCTGCTTTTCTTCGCTCATCATCATAAAATATACAGCTTTTTTTACGATAAGTCAAGAAGTTTTTTGAAGAATGGCAAATTGAAAGAGGCGTAGCCCACTTTTGAAGTGGACGACACCTTTAAAAGAATTATCCTCAAATTTCCGTCGGCACGATCGACTGATATTTGTAGAATGTGCCGGTATTGAACAGCACAACGCGGTCGTCGGGTTTAATCCAATTTTCAGCGAGCAATTTTTTCAGTGCGGCAAGCGCGGCGCCGCCTTCGGGACAAAAGAGGAGACCCTCTTTTTCAGCGGCGAATTTCAGTGACTGCAAAATCTCATCGTCCGACACAGCGACAGCAGTGCCACGGCTTTCGCGAACTGCCCGCAAGATGAGAAAATCACCGATAGCTTTGGGCACGCGCAACCCCATGGCAAAAGTGTGCGGATTTTCCCATTCCGCGGCATGTTCAGTATTCTCCTCGAAGGCGCGAACCATGGGCGCGCAGCCGGCAGATTGCGCCACCACCATTTTCGGTTTTTTGCCGGAAATCCAGCCCAAGGCTTCCATTTCAGCAAAAGCTTTCCACATGCCAATTAATCCTGTACCGCCGCCAGTGGGATAAATGATCACGTCCGGCAAATTCCACGCAAACTGGAAAGCCAGCTCGTAGCCCATTGTTTTTTTGCCTTCGATGCGGTAAGGCTCTTTGAGCGTGGACACGTCGCACCAGCCCTTTCCCTGACCTTTCTTTTTCAAATGAGCGCCGCAGTCGGTAATTAAGCCGTCCACTAACTCAACATCAGCGCCGAAAAATTTGCATTCCTGAACAAATGCAGTCGGCGTATCTTTGGGCATGGCGACGTGAGCCTCAATCTCGGCGAGCGCCGCGTAAGCTGCCAGCGCGCCGCCGGCATTGCCAGCCGTGGGAATGGACAGCGCCGAGACGCCCAATTCCGCTGCCCGAGATACAGCCAGACACAAGCCGCGCGCCTTGAACGAGCCCGTCGGATTGGGAGATTCGTCTTTGACGTAAAGATTTTTCAGCCCCAAAATTTTCGCCAGTTTTTCCGCCCGCAGCAAAGGCGTGTTTCCTTCTCCCAGCGTCAGTCGAAATTTTTCGTTTTTCACCGGCAACAGCGGCGCCAGGTCCCAGATGCCTGAGTACAATTGGCGAATTTTTTCTTTGTCTAAATTTTTCGCTTGGGAAAGATCGTACCGCACCAGTAGCGGCGCGCCGCACTGGCAGAGATTAATCAATTGATCAGAAGCGTAGGTTTGGTGACAACGAGAGCATTCCAGGTGAGTGAAAAAAGTCATTGATCTCCTCGTTTTGTGTGTCAAACGAAAAAGCTAAAAAATAATTTTCTCACACGGAGACACAAAGCCACAAAGTAAAAAAAATGCAGCGCCGACAATCTGCACTGCATTAATTTTTTCTTGATTTTTCAAAGCTGATTTCTCTTCTCCGGAACATTTTTCGTGAGTTCATCATTCAGCGATTGGACAATTTCATCAATATTTGTTATTCCTCTCAATTTCGCTTGTAACTCAAGCGTTCCCCAGGCGGGACGGCCGCCTCAGGAGAAACAGTAAATACCAATTCGCTCCAGCGCGCCAATTAATGCCGGATATTGATAAACGATTTCAGAAATTTTTGTGTCTTTGGTGATCATAAATGCGCTCCCTGTTAATGTGTTAAAAAATTGCCAATGTTCCTTTTTACCAAAAAATAGCTCGTGGGTTCCGGGCTATTAAAACGGACCAAAAAAATCGATTTTGTCAACAAGATTTTTGTATTTGCAGGCGTTTATTTTGACGCAGTAACGGAAAGAAAGATTCAATTGCAATCCAAAAAATTGATGGCTTCGATCAGTTGCCAATCATTCGCCGGTTTCACAAGTAGTTGACACGGCTGCAGCGCAACGAGTAGTTGTTCTTTTAGTAATTGAGTGTTCCCAGTGAGAAAAATAATGGGAACGCGCGATTGCCGACGAATAATTTTTGCCGCATCGATCCCCGTGCCATCGCCTCTGAGAATGACGTCCATAAAAATCAAATCCGGACATTGTAACTTGGAAATCTCTACGGCTTGATGCGCGGTGGGCACGATTGATTTCACGCGGAATCCCATCTCTTCAAGCCGCAGTTTTAATTCTAATGCAATAATGGCCTCATCTTCAACGATGAGAATGTTTTTCACAGTCACTTCTTTTCCCCCGGGAAAGAAATTTCAAATTGAGTTCCTTGCTCCCTTTTTATAGTTAACTTTCCCTCTAATTGTTCCGTCAAAATTTTCACTAATTGCAACCCCAATGAAGCGGAATTGTCGATGGAGTTTGTTAGCGGGAGGCCGATTCCATTATCCCGGCAGATGATGACGATTCGTTCATTGTCGGCCTTTTTTAAGCGCACGATAATATCGCCGGATTTGCCATCGGGAAAAGCATGTTTGATGGCGTTGGTGATCAATTCATTCAAAATAAGAGCGCAAGGGATAGCGCGATCCATGTCAAGATAAATTTCTTCTCCGAAAAAGTGAATGTGAATGCGACTGTCCAAATCATAAATTGCGCTCAGTTGCTGGAGCAAATCCTGAATATATTGTTTCATATTGACGGCTGAAAACTGAGCTGACTGGTAAAGCTTTTCGTGAACCAGCGCCATCGTATAAATTCGGTCACGACTATTGATAAACGCTTCGATAGCCTGATCTTTATTTTGAATCTTTCGCGCCTGCAAATTGAGTAAACTCACGACCAAATTCAGGTTATTTTTGACGCGATGATGAATTTCACTGAGCAAAACATCTCTCTCTTTCAGATGTTTGGAAATTTCTTTTTCTCTGTTTTTCTGCTCCGTGATGTCGTTCACCGCCAGCAAGATCATCTCGGTTTTCTCTTTGCGCTGATAAATGCGGCGCGCATTGAGAATTTTAACATGCTCGCCCAGTTTGGGAAGATCAAATTTAACTTCAAAATTTTTAAAGCTCGTGTTTTGCGGCAAAATTTTTTCCAACAAGGCGCGAAGTTCGGGAATGTCCCAATGGCCGTCTCGCAGGTCGAAAATACTTTTTCCGTTCGCCTGTTGCGGCGTCTCTCCAAATGTTTCGTAAAAAGCTCTGTTGGCAGAAATAATGCGAAATTGAGGATCCAAAACGATAAGCGGTTCGTGGATTGTCTCGAGGATGCTTTCAGCAAACTGCCTGGCTTTTTTGATTTCTTTTTGCGCCTGTCTTTCTCTGGATTGATCGCGGAAAACGAGCACTACCCCGGTGATATTTCCGGCCCCGTCCCGAACGGGAGCTCCGCTGTCAGCGATGGGGATCTCGCTTCCATCTTTGGCGATCAGCAGCGTGTGATTTGCCAGTCCCACGACAACACCTTCGCGCAGTACTCGCTCTACCGGGCTTCCGATATCTCTGCGGCTGTCTTCGTTGATTATTTTGAAAACAGCACTCAAATGATGTCCCAACGCATCGGATTCAGTCCACCCGATGAGCTTTTCGGCTTCCTTGTTCATATTCACAATTTTGCCCTGAATATCTGTAACAATCACTCCGTCGCCGATGCTCATCAGCGTTGTCCGATATTTTTCTTCGCTAATTTTAAGCGCGAATTCTGCGCGCTTTTGTTCTGTGATATCTTTGACAAATTCCGCCACTCCGACAATTTCCCCCGTCATCGGATCTTTAATCGGATGGCTGTATAACTCAATCCACTCGACGGGTGAGCCCGGAAGTCCTGGCACAACATTATGTTCGGTTTTCCCGGACTCCATACACAGCAAAGTTGGGCAAGGATCACACGGTACGGTTATTCCGTGATAGGCGTTGTAACATTTTTTCCCTTCCAGAGGTAAATTTTCCTGATACCATTTATTCATGCTCGAATTCACTTTTTGCACCGTCAAATCAGGAGATAAAATGCTGATGCCATCGCTGATGCTATTCAACGTTGCCCAGAGCATAGCAGAATTATGCAGTGCGTGCGATTGATCCAGATGAAATCGTTCCAGGTTTTCAAACAAATGATCAATTTGTCGGTCAATCGTATCGGATTCGGTGGGAGAGTAATAAAAATTCTGGCAAATGTGCCCTCCTTTCACCATAAATGGGTGCATCGCAAACAGATTTTTGACTAACTCCGCGCTGAAAGACTTTCTGTTGTACATGCAAATATTGATACAATCATTCTCCGGCAAAAATTGTCCATCCATTTTATTTTCGTATTCGAGAATTTTATCTTCGCCGGAAATGTTCCTGGTCACAGTCGCCAAATCGCAAATGACGCGCAAAGCAGGATAGCCCTCGGATTTCGCTTGTTTGCATTGTTCACCCAAGGAATTGAGCATCTGATCGGGGGAAAATTCGCCCTCATGCTCATAAAATTCAGCATCCGTGATCTGTTGAAATTGGCCCGATTTTACAAATTGCTCTATTGCAAAATTCTGCGCGGAGAGCTGTTGTTTGGCAGCACCTAATATTTCCTCATCGCAAAAAATAATCGTTTTTTCGCCGTTGCGAAGGCCGGAAATAATAAAAGACGCCAGAGTAGAATCGCGCTGCTGAAAATTCTCGTAGATATGGCAGATGTGGTCATGGATTCGCAACGAGCTGAAATCGCGAATGTGCGAAAGGTCGAGTTTTTCAAATGCAAACTTTTCAGAATGCGGCGTGATACCGAAAAAGGATTCAAAAGCACTTGCTGCAACTCTTTTGCCGGCGTTCTCTTTTTCGCTGGCCATCATGTCTTCTCCCATGAAATAAGATTTTTGCTCAGTGCAATCCGCCGCAAATTTTCCGAAAACAGGTGGGCTCAAAAAAAATCTACATTTGGATTGAACTTTCTATTAAAAATTTTTATCATTGTTAATCGAATTGCACATTATCTGCATGGGATACTTATAGGCTCATGGCGCTTTTCAAAAAAACTTAGGAGGGACGACGTTGATTCAATTGTAAAAAAAATTTCTGTCGTAATGTTGAAACAAGAAAATTTATGTTTCACGATAAAGGTAGCAAAGAATTCGCTCAGAAGCAAGCATTTTTTGAAATTTGACGTAAAACCTCAGTTCCGGGCGGGAAATATAAAAAAAACTAAAAAAAATGACATCTCACAAATAAATTTTTTATCTTTTCTGTATGAAAAGATCCTGTACTTTGGCCATTTTAGCAATAAAAAATATCTTACAAACAGCACAAAGTTCTTAACAATCGGCAAAGAGCAAAGCCTTTGTGATATTTATTGGTAATTTAGGCGGGTTGCCGTCGACATCAAAGCTAATTAGTTTGCCTTGTTTAGTTCGTTGCCAGCTTTCCTCATCTAACCAAAAGCGCCGTAGGAGCGAAATATTATCCGCTCAAACTCAGGACACTGCCATCAACTGCTCCAACATCTCAATGATCATCATTTCTCGACGATCTAGGTCATTGTCCGTCAAAGACAGGTCTTTGAGCAACGTGATCACATTCTTGACTTCTTCTGCTGAACATTTTTCTCGTAAGATCATTACCGCATCTTTGATCATCTCCGGGGCATTGTCCCGTATCTGTTGCAGATTTTTTTCAAATTCTGAATTTAATTCTTCTTTGGAGATGTGAAATTGTTTGGTCAAAACGTCAAAAATCATCTTTTTTTCATCGTCAGTGACTTTTCCGTCTGCCAGAGCGATCACATTGAATAAAGTCATAATTGCTGTTCTGAGGCGCATGAGAATTCCCTTTCGCTATCAATAAATTGAGTTTATTAGTTTGATGAAAAACTTTAGCAAATGATTGGAACTTCTTGAGATAATTTTACAAATCCACTCCCAAAAGCATGCGAAAGCCGTAGCCAACCAAAAAGCTTAATAGCGCCACGCTGAAACTCAGGACGGACATTTCCCAGAATCTTGCCGAAAAAGATTCGCCACGAGCGACAGCAATGAAGTAGTTGAACACCGCGATAATTGCGATCGCCGCTGCCAGCGTCACTGCCAGGCAAACGAAATAGTTTTTCAGCAGCAAATATGGCAAAATCAGCAGCGCTACAGTGAGCACGTAAGTTGTTCCCGTGTAAAATGCCGCCCGTCTGGGATTTCGTTCGTCATTTTCTGATTTTGTCGAAAGATATTCCGATGCCGCCATGGAAAGCGCAGCGGCAAATCCGGTGATGAGACCGCTGAGCGCGATCAATCGCGTGTTTTGCAACGCAAGCGTCAAACCAGCAAGCGCGCCCGTCAATTCCACGAGCGCATCGTTCAACCCCAGCACCATAGATCCGGCGTAGCGCAGCCGCTCTTCGTCTAACAGATCGACCAGTTGTTTTTCATGCTCATTTTCCTCGAGCATAATTCCTTCCGCTTCAGGGAATTGATCGATCAGTAAGCGATAGCTTTCCTGCGCGTCAGTTTCACCGTTTTCCATCAATTTCACGGCAAAAGTGAAACCGAAGATTCGGTTGAGCAAACAATAGAAAAACACTTTCCGGCGATCTGGTTTCACTTCCTTGCCGGAAATTTTCTGCCAAATCCGGTAATGACGATATTCTTCGACAGCGATTTTATCTAAGACGCTGCGATTGTGTTCATCTCGCTGCTTCTTGGCTAATTTTTTGTAGATCTCGTGTTCCGTAATTTCATTTTTCTGGTGAATGAGTAATTGCTTTCGAACCGACTCGCTCAATGCCATTTTAGTTTCCATATTTTTTCCAATTTATATCGCAAAAGAATTTGCCTCCAATCCGTCCGGCGCAGAAGCCTTTCCTCGATAAATGTCCCAATAGTATTTTTTCGCTTCTCCTAATTGTCGATACAATTCATGTTTTTCGTCAGCACGCTGCCTGGCGATCACTTCATTCTTAGCATCGACCAGCAGCAGCTTTTGTGCGCGATTCATGATACCGGCAGTTCCCACGCTGCAAACCGCCACGACTGCGTTGGATTTCACCAGATCAATCAGCTCGCCATAAGACAGATCGCGTTCATTGACTGTAACGCCCATCTGGCGCAAAATTGCAACAATCCCTTTGATCGTCACCGAAGGCAGGATCAGATTGCTCTCGGGAATTTTGATCACACTGCCATCGCGCAAGGCAAACAAAGCGCAGGAAGAATCCCATTCCGTAATTGTTCGAGATTCCAACGGTTCGTAAGGGCGGTCGTCCAGCAGCAGCGCAGTGCTGGCTTCTGGCAGGATTTTTTTTGCCTTGTCCACTGCCTTGACGCTGACTAAATAATTAATTCCCAATTTCAAACAACCGGTGCCATTCACTCCCACTGCGCGCACCAGATCGGGCACAACGACGCCGCTGAACGGCTCGCCGAGATATTGGTCGTAACGACAGACCACAGCCCGAATGGAAGGATTATCCGGAAAAGTTACGCCAATGGACTGTGTTTCGTCCACAGTGAATGGTCGCAAATAGCCCTGAGCCTTCAAATCCGCCATTTCTTCCAAAAATTTTACCATTTCCGGATCGCGAAGGTAGCGCAGAAAAATATTCGTTATTTCTTGCACAGAAGGAACAAACGGTTGTTGAGCATTTCCCAAATTAAATGAAATTCCGCGCCGAAAACGCTCTATGTTTTTATTTAAATTCAAAAATCGGACAACCAATTTGCCATTTTCGTCGCGATCACAGAAAAAGCGAATTCCTTCAAACGCGAGAAACAAACCGTAATGAATGGAACGGGACACAGCATAAACTTTGTCATCTCCGGGCATCATGTCAAAAGTTCTATCTTTCAATAAATACCGCATCTGCTTTGTCGCCCACTTAATCCCTTCGAATCCTGCCATATTTTTTCCTCCATGATTTCTAATTCTGGTCAAATATACCGAATAAAATTGGAACACTGATTAACACAGATTTGGCGGATTCCCACGGATTTTTATCTGTGGAAATCCGTTTGATCCGTGTGCATCCGCGTGCTATTTTCATTTACCATTTCCGATCATCGTTACGGCTTTCTCCGTCGCAAACACCAAAGCTTCTGCTGAAATCGGCCCACCGACCGCTGCTTCCATCCACACTCCCGGCGCAATCGATCCCAGGCGGCACATGCGCTCCATTTCCTGCGCCAGATTTCTATTCTGTAAATAATTCTCAATTTGAAACATGATGATAAATCCCAGCGAATAATCCGGTGTGTAAAGTTCCGAATCGATGATGTGGGAATAAATCGCCAGCAAAATCTGATCTTTCGTGCCAAAAACAGGCGCGTAAAATTGGTTCCACACCTCTTTGGCGATTTGAATCGTCGCTGCTTTCAATTCTGCCGGAGTTGCTGTCGGATGTTCGTACATCCAGCGCCAGAGTCGCATATCCACCAATCCCACACCGGCGATTTCGTAGGTGCTCCAGAAAGTGTCCAGCGCTTTCAAATATTCTGCCTGCGGATCTGTTTTCGTCAGGCCCAGCAGTTTCAAATCTCTCGACTGAAACACAAATGCAAACGCCTCAGTGAACGCTGTGTTCGGCACTCCTTGCAGCAAAACATAATCGATCTCGTTCAGGCTAAAAACCTGTTCCACGCAATGACCCAATTCGTGAATAGCAATGTTGAAGCCTTTGTATTTCATGCCGGTTTTGGGAATTCGCGTGCGCAAATGCGCTTTATCTTCGCGGCGTTCGGCGCCCCAGGCATGACCTGCGCCGCGGGAAGGATCAACCACTATTTTGCTGCTCAAAAACGCCGCCTTTTCCGGTGAAAAACTCAAATTGCGCAGAATGTACGGCAAATCTTTTTGAAAAGCAGCCACGTTCGGATAGCGCTTGCCGACAATTTTGTCCAGATAAGCTTCGTCGTAAACGCCGCGTGACTTGAATCCATCGTACCAGATGTCAAACGGCTGCAGCGGCCTGCCGAGGCGTTTTTCGATGAGTTCACCTACTTTTCTTGCCACCGGTGACGAAACAACAGACACGAGCAATTCTTCAAATTGCTTTTCCGGAATCTCACGTTCTGTTTCGAACTTTCGGGCAATAAAAGTTGGCGTCTGCGGAAAATAAGGATCAGCTTTTTTTTCGGCGCGAAACACATTCAGCAGTCGTTGGTAGCGAACATTAGCTTCGGGCTCGGCTTTCAATTTTTTTCCGCTTTCCGCATCCGCAATAGTGTTGTTTTCCGGATCCCAGTCAATTTTCGAATTATCAATCACTGTTGCCGGAATAGTCTGACGAATGATGTGTTCCATGACTCGCTGAATCATGCGCTGGCGGGGGAGACCGTCTTTTTTGGCATATTGCGCCTTCAATTCATCGCGCAAACCCCAGTGAGAAATCAGCCGCAAACCTTCAGGAAAAAGACGCTTTCCGTCAGGAGTAACCAAATGGTGCATGTGAATATTGTAATTGCTGATGTAATTGTCCGCCGCAACCAGCGCCGAGGAAATCTGCTGTTTGATTTCGCCGGGAACCCGGGAATCAAAACGCTGCGCCAATCTCGCTTGCGCCCATTGCTCACGCGTCCATTTGGGGCCCAATTCGAGCCTTTCCCGCAATGAATAAAGCGGAAAATTGAGCAGCGCCGTGAACGCTACTTTTGTTTTGAACAAATTTTCAGTCACCTGGGCAAAGGGATCGTAGCTGGCAAACAACATGTCCACGGGCAGCATAGTCCCAATATCCAGATGCATCGGCTCCTGCAAAGTGCGCTGCATTTCCAGGTTCAAACCGTCGATTTGTTCGAGATTTTTATCGAAGCGCAAAAATGTCTCTGTCAATTCTCGTTTGTCTGCGATAAATTGCGTCTCACAAAATTGAGCGAAATCTTCCTGGCCGCCGTCTTCTGCGCGCCACAATTGCGCTGTTTGTTTGACGCCCTTTTCGATTCTCGCTGCTTGCTCATCGCCGAATTTCGCTGTTAAGTTGGCAATGACTTTTTCTGTGTCTAAATTTGCCGGATTCATTGACTTTTCTCCTCTGTCACAACCACCCCAAAGCAATGACATCATCAAAATTGCCGTAAAAATTAAAAACATCTGTTTTACCATTTTCCCTCCGGAAATAAAACAAATTTCTCAAACAGCAGCCGCAGCATTTAACCACGGCTGCCATTTAATTTTTTTCTCAAGATCAGGATTTATTTTTTCCTCAAAACGACCCGGAATCCAATGTATTCCGGTCGTTCTGTTTTGTACTCACCTTTGCTCTCCGACGGCGTAATTGCTGAAGCGCCCATGACGACGCCGTTTCCATTTTCATCCACGCACCACTCGGCCGCATTGCCGCCGATGTCATAAAGCGGAATTTCGTCAGACATGGGTTTTCTGGAACCGATTTCCATCAGCAACGGACGATACAATTCCAGCTCAGCCACTAACGGCTCCAGTGCGTCAGCTTCGTCCGGTGTCAACTGATAGCCTGCCCAGTAGTCGAGGGTATTTTCATTTTTCGAATTGCCCTTATTTTTCGCGAGCAGCATTTTCATCTCTTTCACCGTGGGCAAACTGTACTTTTTGCCGGTCATTTCAGACAGCCATTTGCAGTAAGCTTTTGCCTGTTCGAAAGTCACCTGATTTACCGGATAATTTTCCGTATCGTAGGGATAAATTTTGCCATGATCAAATACAAGATACTGAGCGCGACTGACTTCAAATCGGCTCACAGCCAGACTGTCGTTCACAGGAACCATTTCTGGCATCAATCGTCCGCCTTTTTTCACGCCGTAATAACCAGTCACTTTGGCGATTCTTTTCTTTTTCAAAGCCAATGCCAGCGGAGAATCTTTTTTCAGCGCTTCGTTCGGCTTCTCGTAAGTCTTGAAAAAATATTTATCGAACCACGCCTTTTCTTCTTCCATTTTACGGCGCTGGTGAGAGATTTTTCTGAAGCCGTGCGGTTCGCCGGGGAAAAGCAAAAACTTGACCGGAGTTTTGCCAATTTGTTGCATGGCGTGATAATGCTCCCAGCCCTGTTCCGTGGGTACGTTTGTATCGTTTGTACCAAAGAAAATAATAGTCGGCGTTTTCACTTTTTCCATTTGAAACAGCGGAGATTTTTTAATGTAATGTTTTACGCGTTTCCATGGCGGTCCCCCGAAATAGGCATTGTCAAAACCCGCGCCAAACGCGCAATTGCCGTAATCGCTCAGCCAGTTTACGTCTCCGGCGCCGGGTGCGCACACCTTGAAGCGATCCGTTTCCACGACACAGGCAATGGTCAAAATCGCGCCGTTGCTCCAGCCCATGATGCCCAATTTGTCCGCATCGACAAGTCCGTTGGCGATCAAATGATCAACGCCACTCAGAATGTCCGGGACTTCCAATTCGTAGTAATGTTTTTTGATGGATTCCATCCATTTTAAGCCGTAATTTCCGCTGCCGTGATAATTCACTTTCAGCACAAAACAGCCCTTGCTCGCCAACAAATTGGGATAATTGGACCAGCGCTCACTGAAACGATCCATGTCCACGCCTGTCGGACCGCCGTGAATGACGCACATCAGTGGATATTTTTTGCCTTTTTTGTACGAATGGGGATAGTACAAAATTCCTTCCACTTGATCGCCCTTGGCGCCTTTCCAATGAATCACTTCGGCTTTGGCAATGTTTTTCTTTTCCAGCCATTTGTTCAATTTAATAATTTTTTTCTGATCAACGATTTTGCCGTGCTCAATTTTGCCAACTTTGATCACCGGCGGCATGCTGGCAGTGGTGTAAGTAAAAATTACTTTGTCGCCATTTTTCTGAGCCGCATTGATAAAAATATTTTCCGCGTGCTCATCTGAAAGGAAAGTCCGTGTCCAACCGGTCCCTTCTTTTTGGTAAAAAGCCAATTTATTTCGCGCGCCATTGGCAAGGGAGACCAGAATCCCTTCTTTTGTCATGTAATAACCGCTCATGCCAAGGTTCCATTTCCAATTTAGCGGAACCCGCTGATATTTTTTGCTGCTGATGTCAAAATAGTACAGCGTCTCCACGCTCACGTAATCGTTGTTGGGATCAGAGGAAAGCGGCTGCGAACAATAAAATCCGCCGCCATCCCAGGTCCACAAAAAGCGCGATGGTTTCATGTTTTTTTCTGTGAAAATTTCTTCGCGAGTTTTTTTCTGTAAATTGTACAAAAATTGCCGCGGGGGAATTTTGTAATCGTAGGGATAATGAATGTTTTGCGCTTCGCTGGTGACGATCCATTTGCCATCCGGCGAAACGGCAAACTGGGAAACTTTGCCCAGGTTTTTGGACAATCGCTTGATTTTTTTAGAAGAGACATTGATCTGAAACAGGCGCACTGGCCAAAAATGTTCCTGGTCGCCGACAACGATCACGTCGTCTTTTTTCTTTTTGAGCTCTTTCTCGTATTGAGTGGTATTTTCGCGTGCCGTGAAAATGATGTGTTTTGCATTCTGCCAATTAAAGGATTGCACGCCCTGCTTCAAATTCGTGATCGCCCAGGGTTCGCCGCCGCGGGAATGCATCAAATAAATCTGCGCGCCTTTGCCTTTTTCCCGTGCTGAAAGAAAGGCAATGTATTTGCCATCCGGAGACCATTTTGGACTACGGTCGCTGTACTCGCCGCGCGTGAGCTGAAGTTGAAAGCTGTCGCTCAAAGAAGTCAAATAAAGATCGCTCACGCTCTGATTTTTTTTGTTATCGGGTCTGGTTTTCGCCCAGACAACCCATTTTCCGCAGGGACTGATGTCAAAACTGCGCGCCGATTCCATTTTCAGCACATCGTCGATGGTCCATGCGCGGGGATCTTTTTTTTCTTTAGCAAAAATTGAAAATGCAAGCAAGACAGAAAGCAAGGAAACAAAAAAGAGGGATTTGTACTTCATGGCGTTCCTCCAATTAAGTTAATGCTCGGGCACCAAAAATTGAAGATTATCGACAAGATTGCTCTGCGCTGCAAACCTCAATATAGTCAAATCAGGTCAATAAATCAAGAATTTTTATTCTTCGGATTCCACTTCCTGACTAATTTTTTTTGAAAAAATCCCTTGATTGAATAATAAAATTATGTTATCTTTCTGGTCTTGGGTTAAGAGTTTTGAGTTCCTGATTTCGCGAAAGTATTTTTTGAAGTAAAAACCAATTCTCTCCGATAATATTTTAATGGTTAACTTTTAGGTCCGAACACATAATGCAAAGCTTAAGCCTACAAACAGACAAAGGAAAGCCCCATGAGCATCCTGACCAGAGATGAAATTTTGAAAGAAATCAAAGCGGGAAACATCGTCATTGACCCATTTGACGAAGAAATGGTCGGCCCGGGATCGGTGGATCTGCACCTGGGCGATAAGTTTCGCATTTTCAAGAAAGTGCACGATATCATTGAAGTAAACGATAGCGCCGATTACAGCGAGATGACTGAGTTGCGCCATGCTCCCGAAGGCATCGTACTCATGCCCGGCGAGACAATTTTAGGCATTACGCGCGAGCGAATTCAATTAGCGTCGGACATCTGCGGCTGGCTCGAAGGGCGGAGCAAGTTTGCGCGACTGGGCCTGTTGGTGCACATTTCCGCCAGCTTCATGCAACCGGGAATTAACAACCAGCAGGTGCTGGAAATGACCAATTTCAGTCCCATGCCGCTGCGTATTCATCCGGGAACTGCCATTTGCCAGTTCATTTTCCAGCGCACCATCGGCGAGGCGAAATATGAAGGGAGATTTCGCAATCAGGTGAATAATGATTTTTGAGTGTGATTGCCGCTTCTCGGGCATTAGAGAAATTGTCAGATTTTGGACATCAATTAAAAAAGCTGAATGTCCCCAAAAATTCTGGAAATTTCTAAATAAAAATAACTTTTTTTACCGGAAAAAATGATTTCGAAAATTTATGATTCTCATTTTTTCATAATTAATTTAAAAACGTTCAACCCTTTCAGGGTTGCCCTTTCAAAATGAACTTCATTTCTCCTACAAATGTTCAACATCTTTG